>JBGTIC010000329.1:0-3920 GCA_041745895.1 Gammaproteobacteria bacterium | reverse complement strand
ACGACACCGAATCAGGAATACAACGTCCTGCATGGCATGGATCCGGGACAACGGCGACATCCCGGCCATCGCTTCGAGTGGGACCGCAAGCAGTTTCGAATGTGGTCATCGGGAGTGGCGCAGCGCAATGGCTATGGTGTGGGCTTCGTGGATATAGGCCCCACCGACCCAATGCATGGCAGCTCAACCCAGATGGCGCGATTCTCGAAGCACACACAACAGCACCACAAGGAGGTATGCGCTCCATGCTGATCGATTGCCACGTACACATCAATAACTACGATGCGAACACCCACAAGCCCGCCAGCGAGACCGCAGACGACCTGTTCGCCAACATGGCGCGGGTGGGCGTGGACCACGCTGTTGTACTGACCTCCTACCAGGTCTCGCCTCACCGGCCGCACGTCGACGAAGTCATCGAGCTGCTCGGGGAGGATCCGCGCATCAGCATCATCGAAGGGCTTCGCTGGCGCGGCGAAGGCGAACGCACCGATCTGTTCCGCATGGAGGAGCGTATCCGTGACGGGCTGGTTCAGGGCATCAAGCTCTACCCCGGTTACGAGAATTATGCGATCAACGATCCCTCTCTAGAGTCGGTCTTCCACATCGCGGCCAAGTATGATGTCCCGGTGATGATCCACACCGGTGATACCTACTTGGCACGCGCAAAAGTACGTCAGGCGCACCCCTTGCTGGTCGACGATATCGCAGTGGATTTCCCTGCAGTGAAGTTCGTGCTCTGCCACCTGGGCAACCCGTGGTTTCAGGATGCAGCGCAGGTGCTCTACAAGAACGACAATGTCTATGCCGACATCTCCGGCCTGACCCTGGGCGATTTTCATTACGAGTTCGAGCGATACATGGTGCAGCGGGTCAAGGACATGATCATGTACATGGGCGATCCGGGAAAGCAGCTCATGTACGGCACTGACTGGCCGCTGGCAGGCATGGGCACCTACCTGAAGTTCTTCAACGGGCTGGAGCTGCCCGACGAGGCCAAGGAGAACATCGCCTGGCGCACCGCGGCGCGACTCTTCCGCATCGATACCGATGCACTGACGCAAGCCAGCCCGGACGCCTGATGAGCCAGGCCAGCGTCCCGTTGACCCTGCTGACCGGCTTTCTGGGCGCCGGCAAGACAACGGTGCTCAACCGCATTCTCGCCGGTGACCATGGTCTGCGCATTGCCGTGATGGTCAATGACTTCGGCGATCTGGACATCGACGAGGAACTGGTCGCCGGACGCAGCGAGGGCACGCTGCGCCTGACCAATGGCTGCATCTGCTGCAGTCTCAAGGAAGGACTGGTCAGCGCCGTCATGGATGTCCTGCACCGCGATGCACGCCCGGAACATATCGTGCTGGAGGCAAGCGGCGTGGCCGACCCCACGGGCATCGCCACGACACTGCTGGCACCGGTGTTCCAGGGGCGCATCCGTCTGGATGGCGTGATATGTGTCATCGACGCGCTGCACTTTGAGGCCAACCACGCCGAGCGCGATCTGATCCTGCGCCAGCTGATGGTCTCGGACCTGATCATGCTCAACAAGCGCGATCTTATCGACGAGGCGACGCTTACGGATCTGCAGACGCAGATCCGGAGCTGGCTGTCGCAGGCGCGCATACTGCCCACGGTGCAGGGCGATGCCCCGCTGGCCATATTGCTGTCTTCGATGCACGCACCGGCCGCACCGCTGCCTCATGAATCCACGCAGAGCGCCTGTCGTAGCGGCCAATGCGCGCACCCCGAGCACCAGGGCCACAGCGCGTTCGACACCTGGTATTACGAGACCTCAGCGGCGCTGTGTCCCGAGGCGCTGCAGCAGCTTGCGCGCCGCCTGCCGCCAACCGTCTATCGCATCAAGGGTCGGCTGCGGCTGCCGGCACCCCACACCGGCCACGGTCTCATTCAGGGCGTGGGCCGTCGGCTGCACGTGGAACCCATCGTGCCCCACGCGACCAGGCGCACGCCTGATCAAAGCCAGCTCGTGGTCATTGGCGCCCGTGGCAGCCTGGACGGGCGCTGGCTGCAGACTTCATTCGATGCCTGCCGTGCGGGTGCGTCACAATGAACCCCATGCGCCAGCTCATCAGCCTTCCGGTCCTGCTGCTGCTCGCCAGCCACGTCCACGCGCACGGCGAAGACGATATCCGTTACCTGTCCGCCGATGGCCACGATCACGGCGGCTGCGACTCACCCCACCACGCCTGCCGCACCATCGCCTACGCTGCCGGTCAGGCCGGCAAAGGCGGCGCACTACGCTTCGCCGAAGGCAGCTATTACATCGAGGCGCTCGAAGACCTTTTCTACCTCACCACAGAGTCGTCAATTCTGCAGCCCGGTTTCAGCGCCGACTTCCACCACCAGGACAGCGCCGTCCATCAAAGTCTGCTCATCGGCGTACCTGCAGAGTATCGCGAGGCGCTCGAGACGCAGGGCTTCGGCGTCATCGTCGACGACAAGTGGCGCGGCACCGGCCAGGGCGCCGACCCGGAGATGCTGTTGGCGGTCATGGGCACGGTCGGCGTCAGCTCCGGCTCGGCCGACTGCACGAACGGCACGGCGTCGGGTTTCGCCTGCAGCGGTGTCGACCTCGTATCGCAGGTCGCGCTCGCGGATTTCAGCGGCACGCCTTCGGGTGCGAACGACGTGTGGGGCTTCGTCGACCTGAACAGCGAACGCGAGTATGCGCTGGTCGGCCTGCGCAACGGGATGGCAGTGTTCGATATCGCCGATCCAGCGGCGCCGAGGGAAATCGGCACGATCCCGGGCACCGAGACCGGCTGGCGCGATATCAAGGTACTGCAGTTCTTCGATGCCGACGCGCAGCGCTGGCGGGCCTATGCGTATGTGTCCGCCGACGGCGCCAGCGATCGCCTTACCGTCGTGGACCTGTCAGGCCTGCCCAATCGTATCGAACTCGTCGGCCGGCTGACACCCGACCTGCGCGCACACAACCTGGCCATGTCGGGCGTCGATTTCTCCCTGAACATCACGCTGCCCGAGCGCGAGGCCATACTGGTCCAGGCAGGCTCCAATCTCAACGCCGGCGGCTTCCGGGCGTTCTCGCTTAGCGATCCGCGCACACCGGCGCTGATCTCGCAAGGCCAGTTCGGCTACGTCCACGATGGCACCTCGATGGTGCTGCATGACCCTGCGCAGATCGCTTCGTGTCCGAACGCCACGACCCATTGCGAGGTGCTCGCGGACTTCAATGAATCCACCATGGACCTGTGGGATATCACGGATGCGGCGGTCCCCGTCCGGCTGTGGTCGGTGAGCTATCCGAACGCCCGCTACATACACTCGGGCTCATGGTCCGAGGACGGACGCTACGTCTATGTCCACGATGAACTCGCCGAGCGCGACCTCGGCGTCAACACGACAGTGCACATCTTCAATGTCGCGAATCTTCTCCAGCCGGTGCTCGCCGGCACCTGGACGGGCTCCGATCGCGCCATCGATCACAACGGGTATGCTCGTGGCAATCGCTACTACATCAGCCATTACACGCGCGGACTGACGGTGCTCGACATCACCACGCCCACAGCCCCCGTGCGGGTCGGTTACTTCGACAGCTTTCCCGTCTCCAACAGCCCAAGCTTCAGTGGCGCCTGGGGCGTATATCCGTTTCTGCCCAGTCGAAACATTCTCATCAGTGACATCCAGGCCGGACTGTTCGTGCTTCGCGACGCCACCCGCGACAGCGTGCATGGCATGCTGGAATTCAGCACGCCGGGAGTGGCTGCGACTGCGGGCACTACCGCCAGCCTGGAGGTGGCTCGTGTAGGCGGTGCCCAGGGGACCGTGTCGGTCGGCTGGGAACTGATCTTCGGCAGTGTTGACGCAAGCCTGCTGCACGGTGCGCGCGGACGGCTGGACTGGCCGGCCGGCGACACGGCGCCACGCAGCATCGATAT
>JBGTIC010000328.1:0-4433 GCA_041745895.1 Gammaproteobacteria bacterium | reverse complement strand
GCGCGCGGCCGCGGCCGGCGTCTCCAGCAAACGCAGCGATACGCTTGCGCCACGATCAAGCAATGCGGGATACAGGCTCAGCTGCAAGCCGCTGCGCTGGATGCGTACAACTTCCGGCAGCGTGTCGAAGTCCCATAGCCGCAGACCGTCGCGCTCCCAGCGCGAATCGCCCAAGCGCTGCGTACTCTGGGCGCGGGCAAACCGCGCCTGAAGCGCGGCAAGCTCGCGTCCCTCGGCCAGCAGTCGACCCTCGAGATCGAACACGCGGATATTGAAGCGCAACTCCGGCGGCAGGCGCTGCGCCCAGGCTTGTGGGTCGATCACGAATCCGTGCTTTTCGCCCAGCCACGCGGCGAGCCAGGATTCCAGCGAGCCGTTGCTAGCGAGAGGATCAGGGACCAGGCGGGACAGCGCAACGGCGGTGTCGGGCACCGGCACGACCTTGCGGCGCTCCGCGCGGGGCAGCAGCTTGAGCAATGCCGTGATACGCGCGGCAAGATGACCCGGCACAAGCCAGCTCAGGCGTTGTTCGGAAAGTCCCGGCAACAGCATGACCGGCACATCGATGCTGATCCCATCGTCGACATCGCCGGGCATGAACCGGTAATTCAGGGGCAGCGTGTTGCCTTCCCAGGCGAGCGTATCGGGAAAATCCTCGGCGCGTATCGACTCCAGCGTACGTGCCGAGAGCATTTCCTCCGAAAAAGCCAGTTGCTGCCCGGCGCGCGAGTCCGACGACAGCCAGTGTCGGAGCGTGCGCGCATCGTGCACGCTGTGGGGTAACACGGCTTCATAGAGTGCCTGTTCCGCCTGCTCGCCGATGACGACATCGCGGCGACGCAGCCGCGACTCCAACGCTTCCAGCCGCGCGCGCAGCTGCCAGTTTGCAGCGATACTCGAGGGTGGCGATCGCAGCTGCCTGCCCACCAGTGCTTCGCTGATGAAGACCTCGCGTGCCGCGCGCATATCGTGGCCTGCCAGCGGCACGCGGCGCCCCGCCGCCAGCACCAGCCCCCACAGCACCACGCGCTCATGGCACATGACCCGCCCTGAGGCGGCATCGAACCACGCCGCGTCATGGCTGCGACGTACCAGATGCGGGGCCGCCGCCTCGATCCAGCCTGGCGACACCTTCGCAGCGATGGCGGCATAGACCCTGGAGGTTTCGATGATCTCGGCGGCCATCAGCCACGCCGGTGGGCGCGCCGCCAGCGCCGAGCCTGGGAACAGACTCAGCCGGGTGTCGCGGGCACCAAGGTAGTTGCGTCCCCGATCCCGGCGAGCCACCTGCGCGAGAAGGCCTGTCAGCAGCGCGCGATGCACCGCGACCGGATCGGCCGCAGCGCGGCCGATGTGCAGCTTCATCGCCCGGCATTGGCCGGTCAGTTGCAATTGCACATCCTGCCACTCCCGCGTGCGGCGCCACGAGATGAAGTTTTCGCGACACCAGCGGCGGCAGCCGCGCGAGCCCTCCTGCTTCTCGATACGGCGCAGCTGCCGCCAGAGATTGAGGTAGAAGACGAAATCGGAACGGCTGTCCACGAGCTTCGCATGACAGGCATCCGCCTTTGTCGTGTCCTCGGGCGGACGCTCCCGCGGATCCTGCACCGCCAGGCCGGAGACGATGATCAGCACATCGCGCAGCACCCCGCTGGTCGCCGCCGCCAACAGCATGCGTGCAAGACGTGGATCGATCGGCAGCCGTGCCAACTGTCGTCCCAGGCGGGTGATGTGCTGCTGATCATCCACCGCCCCGACTTCGAAGAGCAGCTGGTAGCCATCGCGAATCGCCGCCAGCGGCGGTGGTTCGAGAAACGGAAATTCATCGACCGGGCCCAGCCCCAGCGCCTGCATCTGCAGAATCACGGCAGCCAGGCTGGTGCGCAGGATCTCGCTGTCGGTGTGCGTGGGGCGTGCGAGCAGATCGGTTTCGTCGTAGAGGCGCACGCACAGGCCCGGCGCCAGTCGCCCGCAACGTCCCTTGCGCTGTTCAGCCGACGCCTGGGAGATCGGCTCCACGGGCAGGCGCTGGATCTTGGAGCGTGGAGAATACCGACTGATGCGGGCCAGCCCCGAATCAATGACAAAACGAATCCTGGGCACGGTCAGCGAGGTCTCGGCCACATTGGTGGTCAGTACGACGCGCGGTGCCTTGCCCGGATGGAACACCCGGTCCTGATGGCCGCCGGGCAGTCGGCCATACAGTGGCAGCACCTCGAAGCCACTCAGGCCACAGCGTCCAAGCGCCTGCTCGGCATCGCGGATGAACCGCTCACCGGGCAGGAACACGAGCATGTCACGTTGCGTCCCGCCACCCAGATCCTGCAGCGGGCGCACCGCCAGGCGCATCACGACCTCCACCACCTGCTCGGTGAGATCACCCTCGGCGGCGTCAGCGACATACTCGACACGCACCGGGTAACTGCGTCCCTCGATCTGAATCACCGGAGCATCATCAAAGTGGCGCGAGAAGCTCTGCGGATCGATCGTTGCAGAGGTGATGATCAACTTCAGCTCCGGCCTGCGCGGCAACAGGCGTTTCAGATACCCGAGCAGGAAATCGATGCCGAGGCTGCGTTCGTGTGCCTCGTCGATGATCAGCGTGTCATAGGCACGCAGGTCAGGATCCTGTCGGATCTCGGCAAGCAGAATGCCGTCGGTCATGACCTTTACGCGCGTGGCCTCTGCGGTGATGTCGTCGAAGCGCACCTTGTAACCGACCACATTGCCCAGCTCCGTCGCGGTTTCTTCAGCGATCCTCGCGGCCACGGAGCGCGCGGCAATGCGCCGCGGCTGGGTGTGGCCGATCATCGCGTCACGGCCGCGCCCCGCAGCCAGGCAGATCTTCGGCAGCTGGGTGGTTTTGCCCGAGCCTGTGTCACCACACACGATGATTACCTGGTGTGCGTGCAAGGCGCGCGTGATCTCATCGCGCGCCGCACTTACCGGCAGCGCGTCGTCAAAGGCGAGTCTCAGCGTGTCGAGCTCATCTGACGCGCGGTGCGCCGCGGATTGCGGATCGGCCATCAGCGTGTGCTCAGCCCGAAGCCGGCAGTGTCACGCGCAGTGCCGCACCTCCCAGCGCGGAATGCCCGATCACAAGCTCGCCATCGAGGCTTTCGACGATGTCGCGCACCACCGCCAGACCGATGCCATGACCCGGCTTTGACTCGTCCAGACGCATGCCGCGCGTCGTGGCCAGCATCGCTGTTTCATCGGGCAACCCGGGTCCGTCATCGTCGACTCCGATCTCCAGGTGCGCCTGATCTTCATGCGTACGCATGATCACCTGGATCGAGACGCGCGAGCGTCCGTACTTCCACGCATTGTCCATCAGGTTTCCAAGAATCTCCTGAAGATCACCTTCGTCGCCGTAGAAGCTCGCCGCCTCGTCGATGTCGAGATCCACGCGCATGCTGCGATCGCGGTAGACCTTGACGAGGCTTTCGTGAAGGTCGCGGACCACGGGGGCCACCGCCACGGCCCGCACGCCGGGCGCCTTGTCGCCGATGATACTGGCCCGCTGGAGCTGGTAGGCAACAATCCGGTCCATACGCGCTATGCCATCGGTCAGCGCCCGGCGCAATTCGATCTCAGGGATCGAGACGATCACGGTCTGCATCGCGGCCAGCGGCGTCTTCAGGCTGTGTGCCAGATTGGCGAGACTGTCGCGGTAACGCTGCTGGCGACCACGCTCGCGCGCCAGCAGGGCATTGAGGTTTCGCCCGACGCCGGCGAGTTCGGCCGGTTGGCCGGAAGAAAGGCGTTCGCGCCGCCCGGTCTCCACTTCGCGGATTTCGGATTCGATCACCGCCAGCGGACGCAGCACCCGGCGCAGAACCACCGACAGCAGGATCAGCGTTGCCAGCGTAATGCCTGCAAACCAGCTTACCAGACCGATGCGAAAGCCACGCTGCTGTGCGCGGTAGGGCTCGAGACTCTGGCTGATGACGAATACCAACTGCTCCGTGGCACCATCGTCGAACTCCCACGCCACCGTGACACTGCGTTGCGTGCGTTCGGCCCGGGCTTGCTGGTCATTGACACGACCCTGCTGTCGTACGCCCGGAGGCGCGGCATCGACTGGCGTATCCGACAACGCCACGGCCGAGGGTGAACGCCACATCAGTTCGCCCTCACGCGTGCGGATTTCGCCGTACAGACCGGATTCCGGCGTAGCCATGCGTCTGTCGGGCAGGATCGGAACCGTCAGCTTACGCGCACCTTCATCGGCCTCGGCTGCCGACATCAGGGCAATGAGCTGCGCCTCGAGCACCTCGGAGCGCGCGCGCGACAGACTCGCGCTCAGGCTCCACTCCAGCGCCGCAATGGTCGCGGCAAAAAACGCCAGCAACATGATGCTCAGCCACAGCAGCACGCGCGTGCGCAGCGAGCCTCGACGAGTCATGCCCGCGCTGCCTGCGCCGCACCGG
>JBGTIC010000327.1:0-7205 GCA_041745895.1 Gammaproteobacteria bacterium | reverse complement strand
ATTGAGCATCCGGTTCTCTGGGTCGATGTCGTCGAACGTTGGCTGCGCGATGAGCCCGAGGACCGCGCCTGGCTGTCGGGCAACACGCTGCCGTCGTGGCGCGGCAAACGCACGCCGGAGCTACCGGGATTGGCACGATGTGAATAATCACGCGGCTGGGGGAGATCATGTGCTGCGTGAACAAAGACGCCGTCAGCGAATGACTGGCGGGCTGACCTCAGGGCAGCTCGCCGGAACGCGCATGGTAGGGGCCATAGGGCAGTCCAACACCGAGCGCCCCCACCAAGGCGCGATTCGCACACGCGGCGGCCGCGCGCATGTGCTTGCCAAACGAATTTTGCACATATGCCGTCAACGCACTTACGATCATCTACCCCAGATCCGGAGACACGCTGCTGGTCACGCGAATGCAATCGCCGCGACCCTCCCACAGCAGCCGCTCACTGTCGGTCGCGACCAGTCTGGCACGCGAGCGTACGATGCTGCGGGAGATCAGCACTTCGTAGCGATTGCTGTAGTCCTCTATGGTGATGTAGATAACGGCATCGGCTTGCTGGCGCAAGCGGTCAGGACGACACCCGCAAGCAGCACGACGCCGGTGCGCATGGCGCTCAAGGAATCTCGCCGGCGTTCTCGGCATACGGTCCGAAGGGCAGACCGTTATTGCTGCGCCTGAACAGGGCGAGGTTTGCGCGACTGCTCAGTCGGTGGCTGTCATCACGCGTCGATTTGATGCCCTGCAGAATAGCCGCCGCGATCACCTGATCGAGCAGTCCTCCGGACATCCCCGCCGAATCCGAGGCATACGCGTGGCCTCCCCAGATCAGCGTACCGGTGCGGGTGTCGACCAACCGCACACGCGCGCTGACATCGCTGCTGCTGGAGAGCAGTACGAAGCGATCGCCATACTGCTGTACGGTGATGTACATGATTGCATCCGCGCCGAAGATCTCGCGTGCGCGATCCAGTGGAATGTCGTGCATTTCCCCTGGCGTGGGCAGACCGTTTTCCTTAAGCATTTCATCGACGATCTGCACCGGAAACACGTAGTAGCCGTGCTCGGCCAGGGGCATGCTCACCGTGGAAAGGTAACTGTAGGTGGCGCGGACCGACAGGCTTTCGTTCATCGGCGGCAACACCAGAATCGAGCGCGGCGGATGTTCGTGGAATGCCGTGTAGTCATACATGGCCGCAGGTTGCGAGGCGCAGCCTGCCAGCAGCACCATTGCCGCCAGAATCGCCGGCAGCGAGCGAGGTCGAGAGTTCATGATGTCTCCCCGGCCTGGTCCTCGTTTTTTGTCTCGTTCTGTGCCTCGCTTGCCTCGCTGCTGCCTGGTGGCGTGGCCCCCAGGTTGGCCAGCAGGCGATCCATGAACACCACCGATTCCGGATACAGCCCCTTTTCCTCGACAAAGGCGTCGTGCGCGAGGTCCAGACGCCCGCTTAGCACGTACAGGTAACCCAGATGCGCATGCCAGCCGGGGGGCAGCGGCAGTCCAGCCGCCACTGCCTGATTGCGCTCGTCCTCGAGCACATTGATCTGCTCTTCGAGGGCCACCGACCCGGGTTCGGCATAGGCTGAATAGATCAACTGTTCATAGCTGCCCCACGCATATATCGGTGTGGGCTTGCTCGCGCAGCCCGTCACCAGCGCGAGCGCCGCGACAACGCCAAACGCCGGCGCCCTCACTGTGGGGCTGCGCGCAGGTTGCCCTGCTGCACCCCCTCCACAAGGCGGTCGGTGGCTTCGCGGATGGCCAGATCCAGGACCTTGCCGTTCAACGTGGCGTCGTAGCCGGCGGTGCCGCCAAAGCCGACAACTTCACGCGTGCTCAGGGCGTATTCGCCCGCACCCGAAACCGTATAGATTACCTGCGAGCTGCCAACGTCGACAATGTTCAGCGTGACCCGCGAGTAGGCCATCTGGGTCCTGCCGCGACCCAGGATGCCGAACAGCTGCGTGTCGCCGACATCGCGCCGGCCGAACTCCACAATGTCGCCGGTGATCGCGAAATCCGCACCTGTCAGCACCTGCGTACGCCCGGCCAGCTCGGCCTCGCGCGCCGTATCCTCGGTGTGGTCGCGGTCCATGACGGCGAAACGGCCGCTCTGCTGCAGGTGGCCGATCAGGATCGTGCGCGCCTGACTGCCGAGTCGATCGGTGCCATCGGAAAACAGGCCGCGCAGATAGCTGGAGCGGTTGTCGAAATTCGCCACGATAACCGGGGTTTGCGGGCCACGATAAACCGACTGCGCCGCCTGCGTGCGTGCCGGCTCGACGCTGCGCGACGATTCGGTGGCACACCCGACTGCAAGTGCAAGCGCGCAGAGCGCAGCGGCCGACATGCTGATGCGTTGAAACACAACCGTACCTCCAGGAGGCCAGGACCGGACGTCGTAGTCGGGTCGGGGGTCCTAGATATCTCAGTTTGATTCCGGATGTAAAGTCCCGCGTAGGGTCAATGTCCGGACATCCACTGCATCAGTGTTCAGTGGTGTCGACGAGTTCATCAATCGCGCGGGACCAGACTCACCAGGTGGCGCCGCTCCTGAGCGATCAAAAAAAAAAAAACGGGCGGTACTGCTACCGCCCGTCACGCAGTCACGATCTGGGGAGGGGGCAGTACGCTATCGGTTCCTCACGGTAGTGATCGCACGATCCACCTTGGTGAGTTCCTCGGCGGTAACGCGGGCGATCTCGGCCAGAACCTCGGCGTTCTCCAGCTGGACAGCCTGCTCTTCGAAGTCCTTGTCGAGACCACGACCGTAGTCGCGCTTGATCGCATCCAGGCGCTCGACGAGCTCCTGGCGACGGGTCTCCAGTTCTTCGATGGTGGGGGCCTTGGCAGTCATATCCATTACACCGTGACCAGACGTGGTGGCCTGGGGGGACCACCATCGTCAAGATCATCATGCCGCCGCCGCCAGCATGGCCACAGGTCGGCATATGCGGCCCGGATATAGGGAGTTTCCGCAATGCTGTCCGGACCTATGCGGCCGGCTTTACCAGTTGTGCGAAATCCGAGCCGCCGGGTTCCTGGAACACTCGCAGGCCGAACTCGGGCACGATGGCGAGAATGTGATCGAAGATATCGCCCTGGATACCCTCGTAGTACACCCAGCGCGTATCCGTCGTGAACACGTAGATCTCGATGCCAACCCCCTTGGGCGTCGGCTCCATCTGCCGGATCAGGAAGATGCGATCCTTGTGGATCTGCGGATGGCGCTTCAGATACTCGCTGATATAGGCGCGCAGCGTGCCCAGATTTGTCAGGTGCCGGGCGTTGGCAACCAGATCGGCCTTGTCCTGCGGGCAGTGCTCGGCGTTCCAGTCGGCCAGTTCACGCTCCTTGCCCTCGATATAATCCTTTAGCAGCAGGAAGCGCCTGAACCGCTCGATCTCATCGGCAGTCAGGAAACGCACGGTGTTCAGATCCAGGTGCACGGTACGCTTGATGCGACGGCCCCCGGAGTCGAACATGCCGCGCCAGTTCTTGAACGAGTGTTCGAGAAACTTGTTGGTGGGAATCACCGTGATCGTTCGATCCCAGTTCTGCACCTTGACCACGTTCAGCGCGATGTCCACGACATCGCCGTCGGCGTCGAACTGTGGCATCTCTATCCAGTCGCCCACCCGCACCAGGTCATTGTTGACCAGCTGAATACCGGCGACGAACGACAGAATCGTGTCGCGGAAAATCAGCATCAGAATCGCGGTCATCGCGCCAAGGCCGCTGATGAAAAACCATGGCGACTGGTTGGCCAGGGCGGCGATCACCATGAAGCCCGCGAGCAGGTAGATGATGAGCTTGACGACCTGCACGTAGCCCTTGATCGGGCGGCCTTGCGCAATCGGATAGCGCTGGTAGATGGCGTGCACGGCATTGATCAGCGCGCCGACCGCGCGGGCGATGATGACCGCCATGGTGGCCAGCATCAGGCGCTGCACGAAGTCCACGGCCAGCGGCGGCAGTTGCGGCACCAGCAGCACGCCGCGATTGATGACGACAACGGGTATCACCGGCACCAGACGCTGCAACACCAGATTTTCGTTGATGACCCCGGCCCACCAGGTCGGCAGGCGCCGGGTCAGCAGATTGACCACGCGAAGCACCGACACCTTGGCGATGAGGTGCGCCAGCCAGGCGGCGACCAGCACCAACGCTGCCACGGTCAGCGTCTGCGCCCAGGGCAACCGATCCATCCAGGCCAGGTACCCGGCCACGGTATCGGCGTCGATGAGCATCACAGGTGCATCGTTCGATGCACCCTCAGCGGCGGCCGCCGGCGGGTCAGCAGCGCGGGACGTGGAAGTATCGGACATCAAGGCTCCAGGATGGGCGCAGCGCGGCGAAGAGGCAGCGGCGCGGGATGGGATATCTGCGCGCCCATGGTAGCCAAGCAAGAAGGCAAATTCATGTGACCGCGGCGCTCAGCGCTCGGCGAGTTCCGCTCCGCACTGCCAGCACACCGCGAACTGCCCCTCGATGCACTCACCGCAGCTGCTGCATATCCAGTCGGCGAAGCCCCCGTCCGGCTCGGCCAGCGCGGCGCCGATCAGCCGCTTCGCATGATCGGACTGCAGATCATCGAGCACCCACAGCTGCGGCCAGCACTCCATGAACGGCACTTCGCCGAGCACACCGAACAGGCGGTCATTGCGCACGATGGCGGCGACCCCCTGCGCCTCGAGCAGATTGCGCAGGTGGTTGATCGTGACAATGGACTCGTGGCTGTAGACTTTCTTCACGCGTCCTGGCCGCGAAGCCCGCGCAGAAATGTCCCGGGGTCACCGCCCTGCTCGAGCACCTCGATCAGTGCCGAACCGACCACCGCGCCTTCGGCATGCGCGCCGATCATGTTGACCTGCGCGGCCTCGCGGATGCCGAAACCCGCACACACCGGAATCGGCGATAGCGCCCGCACGCGGTCCAGATATTTGGCCACGCCTGTGGGCAGGCCGCGCGCGCCGCCGGTGATACCGGTCATGGTCACGGCATAGACGAACCCGCGGCTGGCCTCGCACAGCACGCGCATACGCGACGCAGGCGTGGCTGGCGTGACCATCTGCACCAGGCCGACGCCTTCGCGCTCGAGCGCAACACGCAATGGCGCGCACTCCTCAAGTGGCAGGTCAGGCACGATGTAGCCGCAGACGCCGACCTCGGCCGATCGACGGGCCAGCGCCTCATAGCCGAAATTCAGCAGTGGATTGAGATAGCTCATCAGCAGCAACGGTGCGCTGGCGGCGAAATCACGTTCGGCAAGGCGCGCGAATATCCAGCGCAGACTCACGCCATTTTCGAGCGCGACCTGACTGGCACGCTGAATGGTCATGCCGTCGGCCATCGGATCGCTGAACGGCACGCCGATTTCGACTACGTCGGCGGCCTGGACGACATTCTCGAGCGTTGCCAGAAAACCCTCCGCGGTTGGATAGCCGGCCGTCAGGAAGGCCACGAGCGCGGGGTCTCCGCCCTCCACCCGCTTGCGGATGGCTGCCGAGATGCGCTCATGTGGTTGCATCGCGGGCCTCCAGGGGATGTTTGGCAAGTGTGGGCATATCCTTGTCGCCGCGCCCGGACAGGCCGATGAGCAGACGCTTGCCGGGGTTTTCACGCGCCCAGGCGCGTGCGCCGGCAAACGCGTGTGCCGTCTCCAGCGCGGGCAGGATCCCTTCCAGCGCACAGCACTCGTTGAGCGCATCCAGGGCTTCGCTGTCGCTGGCGGAAATGTAGCGCACACGTCCGATCTGCTGAAGTAACGCATGCTCTGGGCCAACACCGGGGTAGTCCAGGCCGGCCGATATCGAGTGGGTGCCCTGCACCTGGCCGTCGTCATCCTGCAGCAGCAAGGTGTAGCTGCCCTGCAGCACGCCAGGGCGCCCACGCGACAGCGTCGCCGAATGCTGGCCCAGGCCCATGCCGGAGCCGCCGGCCTCAACGCCGATCAACTGCACGCCGCGATCTGCCACCATCGGGTGGAACAGTCCGATCGCATTCGAGCCCCCGCCGACGCAGGCGAACACCGCATCGGGCAGCGCCCCCTCGACATCGAGCATCTGCTCGCGGGCCTCGCGACCGATCACTGCGTGCATCTCGCGCACGAGATACGGATAGGGATGTGGACCCACTACGGAGCCCAGCAGATAGTAGATCCCCTCGGGGTCGGACACCCACTCGCGCAGGGCCTCGTCGATGGCCGAGCGCAGCGTGCGATCACCGGACTGCACCGCATGCACGGTGGCCCCCAGCCTGCGCATGCGATCGACGTTCGGCGCCTGGCGTTCCACATCCACTGCGCCCATGTACACCGTACAGGGCAGACCCAGGCGTGCGCAGGCTGCCGCCGAGGCCACGCCGTGCTGCCCGGCGCCGGTCTCGGCGATGACGCGTTTCGCACCCAGCATCGTCGCCAGCAGCGCCTGACCGATCGCGTTGTTGATTTTGTGTGCGCCGGTGTGAGCGAGATCCTCACGCTTGAGCCACACCTGCGCGCCCCAGGCGCGTCCAAGGTTGGGGGCATGCGTCAGGGCGGTGGGCCGGCCGACCCAGGTGGCCAGTTCGTCACGAAAGCGTCCGAGGAAAACAGGGTCCTTCATATGCTGATGCACGCCCCGGGTCAGCCGTTCGAGCGCCGGCACCAGGGTCTCGGGCACATAGCGGCCGCCGAAGGGGCCGAAGCGACCGCGCGCGTCGGGCATCCGACCGGCGATGAGCTGCTCGAGCAACCTGGCTTTTTCCGCTTCGCTGAACTCAATCGTCACGTCGGTACTCCGCGGCGCGCGCCGCTGCGATGAAGGCCCGGATGCGCGCCGGGTCCTTGATCCCCGCTGCGGCTTCCACACCACTTGAGACATCCACGCCGAAGGGGCGCACCTGGCGCACCGCTTCGGCCACGTTCTTGCAGTTCAGGCCTCCAGCCAGCACCAGACGGCAGCGCCGGGCAAGCTGTGCGGCCCGGGCCCAATCAGCGGTGCGGCCAGTGCCGCTGTCGCGGCCCTCGAAGAGCAGTTGCGCCGGTAGCGGCCCGATGGATTCCTCGCCCGCCGAATCGTCACGATACACCGGCAATCGACCCAGTTCGGGTGGAAGCGTCAGCGCGTCGTAGTCCTGGCGGTCGGTCTGCAGCCAGTCGGGCCGAAACTCGCTCAAGACCTGCTGCCAGGCCGCGGGCGCCGGGTGACGCATCACCGCAATGCGCAG
>JBGTIC010000326.1:0-7035 GCA_041745895.1 Gammaproteobacteria bacterium | reverse complement strand
CCGGCGGCACCAACGTCCTGCGCTACGGCACGGCGCGCCAGCAGGTGCTGGGCCTGGAGGTCGTCCTGCCCGACGGGCGCATTCTCGATGCGCTGCGAGGCCTGCGCAAGGATACCGCTGGCTACGATGTGAAGCAGTGGTTCATCGGCGCCGAGGGCACGCTGGGCATCATCACCAAGGCGTGCTGCCGCCTGCATCCGCTGCCCGCGCAGACACGTACGGTGATGGCAGCTGTGCGCAGCCCGGCGCGTGCGCTGGACTTGCTGGCGCGCCTGCGTGGCATGCTTGGTGAGTGCGTGAGCAGCTTCGAGCTGATGCCTCGCCACGGTCTGGAGCTGGTGCTTGCCTGGCGTGCTGATGCGCGCGACCCCTTCGAGCAAACCTACCCCTGGTACGTACTGCTGGAAGGTGACGGGGCGCTGGCGCAAGACGATGCGCTTGCAGCGGCGCTTGAGCGCGTCTGCGATGAAGGCCTGATCGAGACTGCAGTCGTCGCCTCGAGTCTGGCGCAGGCTCAGGCCCTCTGGCAGTTGCGTGAAGGCCTGTCGGCGGCACAGAAACACGCGGGCCCCAGCATCAAGCACGACGTCGCGGTGCCCTTGGCGATGCTCGATACGTTCATCGAACGCGGTACGGCGTTGGCCGGGCGCCTTGTGCCCGGCGGCCAGGTGCTCGCATTTGGTCACGTCGGCGATGGCAACGTGCATTTCAATATCGGCTGTCCGCCGGGCATGCAAGCCGATGTGTTTCTGGAACGCTGGGCGGCGGTGGCCCGGGAGGTGCACGATCTGGTCATCGCGCTGGGCGGCACCGCCAGTGCGGAACACGGCATCGGGCAGCTCAAGGTCGCCGAGCTTGCGCGGCTGCGCGGCGGCGTGGAACTCGAGCTCATGCATGGGCTCAAGGCGATGCTCGATCCGCACGGCATCATGAATCCCGGCAAGGTGCTTGCACGCTGAGGCGCATCGTGTGGTCCTGCGGGCTCGGTGCATCCCGCTATGACGCTGCATTGGTGCGGGACAGGATATCGGCTAGAATGCGCGCGCGCGTCTGCGCCCAAACGCGAAAGACAAGCCAGGAGAACACATGAGCAGGGATTCGGCAAAGACGCCGGACACACGGCGGCATTCCCGCGTCGTGGTCGATGGTCTGGAACACGCGCCCAGCCGTGCCATGCTGCGTGCCGTCGGTTTTACCGACGAGGACTTTGGCAAACCCCAGGTCGGCATCGCATCGACCTGGAGCATGGTCACCCCGTGCAATATGCACATCAACGGACTGGCCGAAGAGGCAGGCCGTGGTGCTGACGAGGCCGGCGCGAAGTCAGTGATCTTCAATACCATCACGGTGTCGGACGGCATCTCGATGGGCACACCGGGAATGCGCTACTCGCTGATCTCACGCGAAGTCATCGCCGACTCCATCGAGACCGTGGTGGCCGGGCAGGGGTTCGACGGCTTTGTGGCCATCGGTGGCTGCGACAAGAACATGCCGGCCTGCGTGATGGCGATGGCGCGCCTGGACCGCCCGTCAGTGTTCGTCTACGGCGGTACGATCCAGCCTGGTATCAAGCATCGTGACATCGTCTCGGTGTTCGAGGCTGTCGGCGGTGCCGCGGCCGGTCGCGTCAGTGCAGCCGAGCTGCTGGATGTGGAACGCACGGCGATTCCCGGGCCGGGCTCGTGTGCCGGCATGTACACCGCCAATACGATGGCCTCGGCGATCGAGGCCCTCGGTCTGAGTCTGGCCAACAGCTCCGCCCAGGAGGCCGTCTCGCGCAGCAAGATCGACGACTGCCGTCGCGCGGGAGCTCAGGTCGTCGAACTGCTGCGCCGTGGTATCAAGCCTTCCGACATCCTGTGCCGCGAGGCTTTCGAAAACGCCATCACACTGGTCATCGCGCTGGGCGGCTCGACCAATGCTGTACTCCACCTGCTCGCGATCGCGCACGAGGCGAGGGTGGAACTGTCACTGGATGATTTCACACGCCTGGGCCGCCGTGTGCCGGTGCTCTCGGATCTGCGGCCCAGCGGACGCTACATGATGTCCGAGCTGATACACATCGGCGGTATTCGGCCGCTGATGAAGACGCTGCTGGATGCCGGCCTGCTGCACGGTGATGTCCTGACCGTCAGTGGTCTTACCCTGGCCGAAAACCTGGCCGGTGTTGAGCCCTACCCGGCAGACCAGGACATCGTTCGGCCGCTGCATCGCCCGATCAAGAAGGACAGCCATCTGGCGATACTCTATGGCAACCTTGCACCCGAGGGTGCGGTGGCCAAGATCTCCGGCAAGGAGGGACTGCTGTTCAAAGGTCCTGCCCGGGTGTTCGCCTCCGAGGAGGCGGCGCTGAAAGGGATTCTCGGTGACGTCGTGCAACCTGGCGATGTTGTGGTGATCCGCTACGAGGGCCCGAAGGGTGGGCCGGGCATGCGCGAGATGCTCAGTCCCACCGGTGCGATCATGGGCAAGGGGCTGGGCGACAAGGTGGCGCTGATCACGGATGGCCGCTTCTCTGGCGGCAGTCATGGTTTTGTGGTGGGTCATGTCACCCCGGAGGCTGCGGTAGGTGGTCCTATCGCATTGCTTGAAGATGGCGACATGATCAGCATCGACGCCGAGGCGATGAGTATCGACGTGGCGCTCGATGAGGATACGCTGGCGCGTCGCCGCAGTATGTGGAAGCCGCCGTCACGCGAGCCGCTGCGAGGCATGCTGGCGAAGTACGCACACCTGGTCAGCTCTGCATCCACCGGTGCGGTGACAGACCTTGGGCTTGACGGGGTCGACTGACACTCACATGCAACCAGACAGTCAGCCGGTGTTCGACCTTCACCTCAGCGCGTTCGCCGATTCCCCCTGGGTGGTGCTCAAATTTGGCGGCACCAGTGTCTCCAACGCGGCGAACTGGCAGCGGATCGCCACGCTGTTGCGCGCGCGTCAGGCCGCAGGCCATCGTGTGCTGGTCGTGCACTCGGCGCTGTCGGGGGTGTCCAATCGGCTGGAGGATCTGCTGGCCGCAGCGATCAGCGGCCAGCATGCGACGGTCATCGATGAGATCATCAGCCGTCATCAGGCGCTGGCCGCAGCACTGAACGTCCAGGCCGACGAGGCGCTGGCACCCTATTTCCAGGAACTGCGACAACTGGCGGCCGGTATCGAACTGGTCGGCGAGGTCAGTGCGCGCGTGCATGCGCGCGTCATGGCCACCGGCGAACTGCTGGCCACCACGCTGGGTGCGGCATGGTTGAACGACCAGGGTATCGAGACGACGTGGACCGATGCCCGCAGCCTGCTGGTCGCCCTCGAGGACACCGGCAGCCACGAGCGCGCACGTTTCCTGTCGGCGAACTGCGCGTTCGGAGAAGATCCGGAGTTGCTGGCGCGTGTCGAAGCGCTGCCAGGCGTGGTACTGACGCAGGGCTTCATCGCCCGCAACGGCGACGGCGATACGGTGTTGCTTGGGCGTGGCGGTTCGGACACCTCGGGGGCGTATCTTGCCGCACGACTCTCGGCCCAGCGCCTTGAAATCTGGACCGATGTCCCGGGCATGTTTTCGGCCAATCCGCGTGCGGTGCCCTCGGCGCGTCTGCTGCGCAGCCTGCACTACTTCGAGGCCCAGGAGATTTCCTCCATGGGCAGTAAAGTGCTGCATCCAAGGTGCATTCCGCCGGTACGTCGCGCAGGCATACCGCTGTATATCTTCAGCACCGAGAATCCCGACTGGGGCGGTACGGTGGTGTGCAGCGACCACGGCGATGAGACCGCCCAGCTCAAGGCGATCTCATCGCGTACCGGAATCACGCTGATCTCCATGGAGACCCTGGGGATGTGGCAGGAAGTCGGCTTCCTGGCTCGCGCCTTTGCCTGTATCGCCGATCACGGCCTGTCGGTGGACCTGGTGTCGACCTCGGAGGCCAACGTAACGGTGTCGATCGACGGCCAGGCCAATGCCCTGGATCCAGCGGTGCTCGCCGCGCTGGTCGCCGAGCTCGGCAAGATCTGCCGTGTGCGCGTGATCGACAACTGCGTGGCCGTGAGTCTGGTCGGCCGCAGCATTCGCGCGATCCTGCATGAGCTTGGGCCCGCACTGGAAGTCTTCGAGGAACACCGGATTCATCTGCTCACGCAGGCGGCCAACGACCTGAACCTGACCTTCGTCATCGATGAGGATCAGGCCCACCGACTGGTGCAGAAGCTCCACCATCTGCTGATGCGCAAGCACGGCCAGGGTGCTGTGTTCGGACCCACCTGGGAACAGCTCCAGGGTGTCATCCATGCCCCGCAGCTGCATGTCGAGCAGCCCTGGTGGGTCCATAAGCGCGACGCGCTGGTCAGTATTGCCCGGCGCGAGTCGTCGGCCTATGTCTATGACCTCGACAGTGTGGCGCAGGCCGCGCGCGGCCTCACGGCGCTGCAGCATGTGGATGCCGTGTTTTTCGCGATGAAGTCCAATTCCAATGTCGAGGTGTTACGGTGCCTGTATCGCGAAGGGTTGAACTTCGAGTGCGTCTCACCGGGCGAGATCGCTCGGGTGCTCGAACTCTTCCCGCAGATCGACCGGCGCCGCATTCTGTTTACGCCCAATTTTGCGCCGCGCAGCGAGTATGCGCAGGCCCTCGAGCAGGGCGTATGGGTCACGCTTGACAATCTGCACCCACTTCGCGCGTGGCCGGAGCTGTTTCGCGGCCACGAAGTGTTCGTGCGCGTGGACCCCGGGCAGGGTCGCGGTCACCACGAACATGTGCGCACTGCCGGTGCGCACTCGAAGTTCGGCGTGCCGGTGTTCGAGCTCGACGAACTCAGGTCGCTGGCCGATGCGGCAGGCTGCACGATCGTCGGCCTGCACGCGCACACCGGCAGTGGCATTCTCAGCCCTGATAACTGGCAGGACACCGGGGCGGTGCTGACAGAACTGGCCAAGCGTTTCGAGGCGGTGCGCTTTCTCGATCTTGGCGGTGGCCTGGGCGTTCCCGAGCGTCCCGGCGAACGGCCACTGGACCTTGCTGCGCTCGATGCGCTGCTGGCGGGCGTGCGCAAGGCCAATCCGCAGTTCCAGCTGTGGCTGGAGCCTGGTCGCTATCTCGTAGCGGCCGCCGGCGTTCTGGTCAGCGAGGTGACACAGATCAAGGGCAAGGGCGATGTACAGTACGTGGGCATCGCTACCGGCATGAACTCGCTGATTCGTCCGGCGCTCTACGGCGCCTACCACGAGATTGTCAATCTCAGCCGGCTGGGAGATGCGGCCACCGAGATTGTCAGCATCGTGGGGCCGAATTGCGAGAGCGGTGACAAGCTGGGCACCGACCGCCTGATGCCGGTGTGCCAGGAGGGTGACGTCATGCTGATCGCCAACGCCGGGGCATACGGCTACGTCATGAGCTCGAACTACAATCTGCGTGCGCCGGCGCGCGAGATCGCCATATAGACGATCGCCCGGGATCAGTCCTTGCGGTGTCTGCTGCGCAGCTCGCGACAGACATCGTCGAGCGTCAGATCAAGCGTGCGCAATGCCAGCAGCGTGTGAAAGACCAGATCAGCGGCCTCGGAGACGGCTTCTTCACGGTCGCCCGCGGCGACGGCCAGCGCCAGCTCCACGCCTTCCTCACCGATCTTCTGGGCCAGCTTGCGGGCGCCCTGTGCACTCAGCCGCGTCACGTAGCTGCCGTGCGGACGATCCCGCAACCGCTGGTCGATGATGGCCTCGAGCTCGGTGAGGAACGCGTGTGAATCAGCCATGCTCCGATCCTCCGACCTGCCGGATATGAACGCCACGCGCGCTCAACCAATGCTTGAGTTCGATGATGTCGATGAGACCTTTGTGAAACACGCTGGCGGCCAGCGCGCCATCCACATGCGCGTGTTCGAAGACCTGAAGGAAATGCGCCTCGCTGCCGGCACCGCCCGAGGCGATCAACGGTACCTGGCAGACTTCGCGAACGCGCGAGAGCTGCTCGATATCGTACCCCTGGCGTACGCCATCGGCGTTCATGCAGTTGAGAACGATCTCGCCGGCGCCGCGTGCCTGCACCTCGGCCACCCAGTCGAGCGTGCGGCGCTGCGCCGCCTGACTGCGATTGGGATCGCCGGTGTACTGATGAACCTGCCAGTCACCCTCGCCGGCCATGCTGTCGATACCGATGACCACGCACTGTGCGCCGAAGCGCCGCGAAAGGCGGTCGATGAGCTCGGGGTCTGCAAGCGCCGGGGAATTTACCGAGATCTTGTCGGCGCCCAGGTTGAGCACTTCTTCGGCATCGGCCACCGAACGGATTCCGCCGGCGACGCAGAAAGGAATATCCAGCACCTCGGCAACGCGGTTGACCCAGCTGCGATCGACCCGGCGACCTTCAGGACTGGCGGTGATGTCGTAAAACACCAGTTCATCGGCACCGCGCTCACGGTAGCGTCGGGCCAGTTCGAGAATGCCACCGACATCCTCGTGATTACGAAACTGCACACCTTTGACGACACGGCCGTCTCGTACGTCGAGGCAGGGAATGATTCGGCGTGTCAGCATGGTCGTGGCTGCCCGGCAGTACGCATGACAGTTCAGTTGGCCTGCCCGGGCAGGAATGCATCCAGCCCTTCGAGGATCAGGTTGCCCTCAAGCAGCGCGCGACCCGAGATCGCGCCGGCCGCACCGGTCTGCGCCAGGGCGTGGAGGTCGGCGGCATCGCGCACGCCGCCCGAAGCCTGCACACGCAGCGCCGGGTAGCGCTCGCAGCACTGCCGGTAGAGTGCCAGGTTCGGGCCCTGCATGGCGCCGTCCAGATCGACATCGGTGCACAGCAGGTGCACAAGGCCGTGTGCGATATATGTCTCCAGCGCCTGCCACAGGCTCATCGCGGAGGCCTGTGTCCAGCCGTGCGTCATGATCATCGGTTCGCCATCGATGTAGCGGATGTCCAGCGCGAGCACGATACGCTCCGGGCCCAGGTTGCCCATCCATTCGATCACCTGTTCGGGCTCACGCACGGCAAGGCTGCCGATCACCACCCGCGAGGCCCCTGCTGCCAGCTGCGCCTGCACCGC
>JBGTIC010000325.1:0-2603 GCA_041745895.1 Gammaproteobacteria bacterium | reverse complement strand
GGCGACCAGCCGCACATGATCCTGTACGCCGGCGTCCGTCAGCGCCGCACGAATGGGCGCCGCCAGTTTTGCGCGCGCCACCGGGACAACACATCGCAACGAGGGCAGGCGCGCCATCAGCCAGGCGATGGTCTGCGCATAGGGTTGCGCCATGCGCTGGATCTCCCCCCCACGGCTGCCGGGCAGCACGGCAAGGATCGGCCCCGTGGCGGACATCCCCAGCCTGCCGCGCGCAGCCACGGTGTCCGGCGGATGCGCCAGTTCGTCGGCCAGCGGATGGCCTACGAAGCGTGCCTGTAACTGCTGGCGATGGTAGTAGTCCGCCTCGAATGGCAGCAGGCAAAGCATCAGGTCTACCGCCTGACGAATAGTCTTCATTCGCCCCTCGCGCCACGCCCAGACCGATGGACTGACGTAGTGCACGGTGGTGATCCCCGCCGCGCGCACGCGCTTTTCCACTCCCAGATTGAAATCCGGTGCATCGATGCCGATCAGCAACGCCGGGCGCTCGGCAAGCAGCCGGGTGATCAGCGCGCGCCGGAGCTTGAGCAGGCGCGGCAGGTCGCGGATGATTTCAAACAGGCCCATGACGGCCAGCTCGTCGGCATCCCACCACGCTTCGCAACCGGCCTCGCGCATCAGCGGTCCGGCAATTCCGACACAACGCATGTGCGGATACAGCGCCTTGAGTTCGCGGATAAGGCCCGCACCCAGGGCATCACCGGAGGCTTCACCGGCGATGAAAGCCACGCGCAGCGCGGCGGAAACATCCGCGCCCGCCGGCTGCGCGGTCATCAGCGCAGAATGCCGCGCTCACTGGCGCGCAGGGAATCGATGAAGATAGCCAGTTCCGGCTGCTCGGGGCGCAGCGCATCGAGCTGTTCAAGTGCCTCGCTGAGCTTGAGTTGCTGGCGATAGACCAGACGGTAGGCCTCGCGGATGTTGCGGATCTGCTCGGCAGAGAATCCACGCCGCTTCAGACCCTCCTGGTTGATGCCACGGGGTTCGGGCGGTTGACCGGTGATCATCAGGTAGGCCGGCACGTCGCGAGCCACCCCTGCGTACATGCCCAGGAATGCATGCGCACCGATGGTGCAGAACTGGTGTGCGCCCGAATAACCGCCGAAGATCACATAGTCTCCCACGGTGACATGGCCGGCGAGCGTCACGCCGTTGGCCATGATCGTGTGGTTGCCCACCAAGCAATCATGCGCCACATGCACGTAGGCCATGATCCAGTTGTCGTCACCAATGGTGGTCTCACCACGGTCCTGAGCGGTACCCCGATTGAGCGTGCAGAACTCGCGGATGGTGTTGTTGTTGCCGATGACCAGGCGTGTGGGCTCGTCGGCGTACTTCTTGTCCTGTGGGGCCTCGCCCAGTGAGGCGAACTGGAAGATGCGGTTGTTCTCGCCGATCACCGTGGGTCCCTTGATGACCACATGCGGGCCGATCACGCAGCCGGCGCCGATCTCGACATCATCGCCGATGATCGAGAACGCACCGATCTGCACGGACTCATGCACCCGCGCACTGGCCGAGATGACTGCGCGCTGATCGATCATGCCTGCCGCCCCCGTGCCGCCATCAGTTCGGCGCGCGCCACCAGCTTGCCGTCCACTTCGGCATGGGTGGCAAACCGCCACACATTGCGCATGCAGCGCTCGAGCTTGCCATGCAGAATCAACTGGTCGCCGGGCACCACCGGGCGCTTGAAGCGCACCTTGTCGACGGAAGCCAGGTAGTACACCTCGTCGGCCGCCGTCTTGTTTACCGTCGCATACGCAAGAATACCCGTGGCCTGGGCCAGCGCCTCGATGATCAACACCCCGGGCATGACGGGATTGCCAGGAAAGTGTCCGGTGAAGAAAGGCTCATTGATGGAGACGTTCTTCAGACCCACCACATAGCTGCCCGGCACGCACTCGGTGATGCGGTCGAGCAACAGGAAAGGATAGCGATGGGGCATCTGCGCAAGGATCGCCTCGATATCGAGTTTCAACGCTTCAGTCATCGGATTCCCCGGTTGGCGCGTCACCTGACAGACGTCCCACGACATGCTCCAGCGCACGCAGCCGCTCGTTGACGCGGCCCAGTTTACGATAGCGTGCCACACCGCGACGCCACTGCCCCACCTCCTCGACCGGAATGCCGCTGGCATACATCCCCGGCTCACGAATCGAGTTGGTCACCATCGCTCGCCCCATCAGGACCACGCGATCGGCAATCTCCAGATGCCCGCCGATACCGGCCTGACCGGCGATCATGCAATGGCTGCCGATGCGGGTGCTGCCAGCGATGCCGACCATCGCGGCAATCGCCGTATGCGCACCGATCTGCACGTTGTGGGCGATCTGGATCTGGTTGTCGAGTTTGACACCATCGCCGATCACAGTGTCCCCGAGCGCACCGCGGTCGATGGTCGTGTTGGCACCGATCTCGACATCGTCGCCGACAACCACTGCGCCGACCTGCGGCACCTTGATCCAGGCGCCATGATCCTGAGCGATGCCGAAACCGTCGGCGCCGACGACCACGCCAGGATGCAGCAGGCAACGCGCGCCGAGGCGCACACCGGGGCACAGCGTCACCCGCGCCACCAG
>JBGTIC010000324.1:0-6884 GCA_041745895.1 Gammaproteobacteria bacterium | reverse complement strand
GCCGGTGTACGGCGGGCAGGGCATGGTCGCGCAGCTCAAGCAGCTGCAGCGTGGCGCGCACGTGGTCGTGGGTACGCCGGGGCGTGTCATGGATCACATCAACCGCAAGACCCTGCGCCTGGATCGTCTGCGCACCCTGGTGCTCGATGAGGCCGACGAGATGCTGCGCATGGGCTTCGTCGATGACGTGGACTGGATCCTCGAGCACACGCCGACCGAACGCCAGGTGGTGCTGTTCTCGGCGACCATGCCCGAGCCCATCCGGCGTATTGCCCGGCGACACATGCGCTCGCCCGAAGAGGTCAAGATCCGCGAGCGCACGACCACCGTGGCGGCGACCACGCAGAAATACTGCAAGATAGCCGCGCCCCACAAACTCGATGCGCTGACGCGGATCCTCGAGACTGAAGAGTCGCTGGATGCGGCGCTGGTCTTCGTGCGCACCAAAACCGCGACGGTCGAGATTGCCGACAAGCTCGAAGCCCGCGGCTATGCCGTCGCCGCCCTCAACGGCGACCTCACCCAGCCCCTGCGTGAACGCGTGATCGACCAGCTCAAGCAGGGCAGGCTCGATATCATCGTCGCCACGGACGTGGCCGCACGTGGCCTCGATGTCTCGCGTATCTCGCATGTGATCAACTTCGATGTGCCTTACGACACCGAGGCCTACGTGCACCGGATCGGTCGCACTGGCCGCGCCGGGCGCACCGGTACGGCGATCCTGTTCGTCACCCCGCGCGAGATGCGCATGCTCGGTATGATCGAGCGCGCCACGCGCCAGAAAATCGAGCCGCTGGCGCTGCCCTCGCGGGCCGCCGTTGCAGACCGCCGTGTCGCCTTGTTCCGTGAACAGATCGAAAACGTCATCGCCACCGAAGAGCTGGGATTTTTCCGCGATGTGGTGCGTGACCTCGAATCCGGCGGCAATGCCGACCTGCACGAAGTCGCCGCGGCACTGGCGTTTCTTGCACAAAAGGAACGCCCCCTGCAGCTGCCGCCCTCGCAGGGTCCGGATATCGCCGACGCACATCGCTCGATGCGCCCCGCAACGGCGCGCGCATCGGTGAAAGAAATCAACCCGGGCGGCGCGCTGGTGCGCTACCGCATCGAGGTGGGTCGCAACCATCAGGCCATGCCGAAGGATATTGTCGGTGCGATCGCCAACGAGACCGGGATGGGCGGTCGAAACATCGGTCGCATCGACCTGTTTGACGACTACTCTACGGTGGAACTGCCCGCAGATCTGCCGCCGGACATTCTCGAGACCCTGCGACGCACACGCGTGCGCCAGCGTCCGCTGGGTCTTCGCACGCTCACGGCAGAAGAGGCGGCGGTGTCTGCACGACCAGGCGCCCGACCGAAGCGTCCGCCCGCGGGCAAGGATGCGAAGCCCTCCAAGGCGGGCAAGGCGAAGAAGTCTGGAAAGCCGCACAAACCGAAGCGCGCATGATTGCCCGCGCGCAGCATCGCATGCGCGATCATTGCCAGCATAAAGCCCGCTTCCAGAAAACAGGACACCACGTATGGCAGACCCTCTGATCCGCAACAAACTTGATGCCGGCGAATTCTTCTTCGCCCCGGGCGTGCCCGACATGATCGCCGCCAAGGTGGCCCGCCGGGTGGGCTTCGAGATCATTTACGGCTCGGGCTACTGGATGATGGCCTCGAACGCTGGATTGCCCGATGCGGGCCTTGCCACCTATACCCAGATGCTCGATCGCATGTCCACGCTGGTGAAGATGACGGGTGCCACCATCATCGCCGATGCCGACACCGGATTCGGCGGACTGCTCAACGTGGCACACACGGTGCGCGGTTATGAAACCGCCGGCATCTCGGTGATCCAGATCGAGGATCAGGAGTTTCCGAAAAAGTGCGGCCATACGCCCAACAAGCGTCTCATCCCCGCCGAGGAGATGGCGCAGAAGATACGCGTGGCCTGCGATGCACGGGAGGACAAGCGCAATTTCCTGATCGCTGCGCGCTCGGATGCCCGTCAGGGTGAGGGCTTCGACAGCATGCTCAGGCGTCTCGAGTTGTACGCCAAGGCCGGCGCCGATATCCTGTTTCCCGAAGCACTGACCAGCGAGGAGGAAATGCGCCGCGTCTGCAGTGCGCTCGACACACCGATGATGGCGAACATGGCGCATGGCGGCGTCACACCGATACTCTCGACGAATGTCCTCGAGGAAATCGGTTTTGCCCTGGCGATCTTTCCGGCACTGACCAGCCTGGCAGCAGCCGCGGCCTACGAACGAAGCCTCACGGCGCTTAAGAACACAGGCCAATGCACGTCCGCCGATGCTGAGCAGTTCGACTTCAAGGCGTTCTGCGAGATGATTGGTTTCGAAGATGTATGGGCGTTCGAACGCAAGTGGCGACAGGACTGAGTGCACAGTGTAATGAACCGATCCATCTCCCTCATCGGCGTCCCCACTGACATCGGCGCAGGTCATCGCGGCGCCTCGATGGGCCCCGAGGCGCTGCGCGTGGCGGGCATCGCCGCCGCACTCGCCTCCCACGGGCTGAACGTGGAAGACCGTGGCAACCTCGCCGGGCCTGTGAACCCGTGGCAACCACCGCTCGACGGCTACCGCCATCTCGAGGAGGTCATCGCCTGGAACCGGCTGACGATGGACGCCGTGCACGGCGTGCTGACTGACGGCCGGCTGCCTATCCTGCTCGGTGGTGACCACTCGCTTGCGGTGGGCTCGATCTGTGCCGTGGCCCGCCACTGTCGGGAGCAGGGGCGCAAGCTGCGCATCCTGTGGCTCGATGCGCATGCGGATTTCAATACCAGCACGCTCACGCCCTCCGGCAACGTGCACGGCATGCCGGTGGCCTGCCTGTGTGGCGTCGGCCCCGAGGGGCTTACCCACCTTGCTGGCAGCGCACCGGCCATCAGCCAGGAGCAGATCCGGCAGCTCGGTATCCGTTCGGTCGACGCCGGCGAGAAGCGCCTGGTGCACGAGGCGGGGCTGGAGGTCTACGACATGCGCTACATCGACGAAATCGGCATGCGCCGGGTAATGCTCGAAGTGCTCTCGGACCTCGACGATGACACCCACCTGCACGTCAGCTTCGACGTCGACTTCCTCGACCCCGAGATCGCGCCCGGCGTCGGCACCACCGTTCCCGGCGGGCCGAACTACCGCGAGGCGCAGCTGTGCATGGAGATGATCGCCGATACCGGCATGCTGGGCTCGCTGGACATCGTCGAGCTCAATCCCGCCTTCGATGAGAAGAACAAGACCGCGCGACTTGCGGTGGACCTGGTGGAGAGCCTGTTCGGCAAATCGACCTTGATGCGCGACTAGCGCTCACAATCGACGAAATTCGACGCCAGGCAGCGGCTGGAGCGTTGCTGTGCCAAAGCCAGCGACTCCGTATCGAGGCGCGCGGCCAGTGCATCGCGCGCGTGCCTGCCGTTCGCATTGCCCAGCGCTGCCGACACATTGAACCACACGTAGGCCCCCTCGCGATCGGCGCCAGGCAGGCCCGTACCACGCTCGTGCATGACCCCGAGATTGTGCGCCGCGCCTGCATGTCCCTGCCCGGCAGCCAGTCGCAGGACCTCCAGCGCGGCCCCGTAGTCCTTGTCCACGCCGCGTGTCTCATAGTACATAGTGCCCAACACGAACAGCGCTTCCGGATGCGCGGCGCTCTGCGCCTTTCGCAGCCAACGCAAGGCCTCGGCGTCATCCTGATCCACGCCCTGACCGAGATAATGCAGGCGCCCGAGCCGGGCCTGAGCAGAGGCATGCCCGCCGTCGGCGGCACGCAGATACCAACGTGCCGCCTCGGCCGGATCCTCGGCCACCCCGTGGCCCATCTCGTGCAACAGACCGACCACATACCAGGCCTCGGCCGCATCGACTTGCGCCGCATGGCGGTGCCACTTGACCGCCTCGGGATAGGTGTCGGGCAGCGCACTGCCGAACAGGTACATGCGCCCTAGAATGAATTCCGGATCAGGATCGCCCGGACCGTTCGCCTCGGCAGAACGCACCCAACGGACCGCCTCGGCGTTGCTGCGTTCGACGCCCTGACCGCGAAAGTGCATCTCACCGAGCCGGGCCTGCGCAAGCGCGAGACCCTGCATCGCGGCCTCGCGATACAGTGCAGCTGCGCGTGGCAGGTCAGGAGTTACACCTTCGCCGGCTTCATGCATCCGGGCAAGCTGGTAGGCGGCGAACGGGTCGCCGGCGGCATGTGCCTGGGACAGCCATTCAAGCGCCAAGCCGAAATCCTGGGCGACCCCTTCGCCGACCCGATACAGTGAACCGAGCAGCGCCTGGGCCTCAGCGTGATCGCGAAGCGCAGCCTTGCGCAACCACTCAGCCGCGGCGACCGCGTCAGGTGCGACGCCCGCCCCCTCCAGATATGCCACACCAAGGTAGGTCTGCGCTCGTGGCTCGCCCTGCTCGGCGAGCACTTGCCAGTGCCGTTGCGCCACGGCCGGGGCTCCGGAGACATAGGCCTCGAGCCCTTTGAGAAAGTCAGCCCCATGCGCGCCAGGCGCACCTGCCAGATAGGCTGCCACGGCGAGCAGGCCCGCCTTGTTGAATGTCCGCATCCCCTCTCCTCCCCCTGCGCCTGATGCCCGCACGATAATGCCGGGAAGACGGCCAGACCCGAAATTTTAGCTCCGGACGCGTGAATCGCCCACCCGTGATCAGTGCTTGGACAACCAGCGCTCGATACGCCCCTCCAGAACATCCAGCGGCAGATCGCCCTGCCCCAGCACCTGGGCGTGGAACTCGCGGATGTCGAAATCATCTCCCAATGCGACTTCGGCACGCTCGCGCAGCGCCATGAGCTTCAGCTGTCCGATCTTGTAGGCCAGCGCCTGGCCCGGTATGGCCATGAAGCGCTCGGCCTCCGAGACGGCTCGTGTCTGGAGCGTCGCGGAATTGGCGTACATGTAGTCCAGCACGTCCTGCCGGCTCCAGCGCTTTGCGTGCAGGCCGGTGTCCACGACCAGCCGGATCGCGCGCCACAGTTCGGCGTTGAGCTGGCCGAAACGCTGGTACGGATCGCTGTAGAATCCCATCGCCTCGCCGACAATGCGCGCTTCCGAGTACAACCCCCACCCTTCCGCAAACGCGGTCACGCCGCCGTGACGCCGGAACGAAGGCAGATCCTCCATCTCCAGATTGAACGAGCGCTGGAAGTGATGACCCGGCACGGCCTCGTGCAGGAACAGCGCCTCGGTATCCCACCGCGGGCGGGCCTGCGGGTTCCAGGTATTGACGTAGAAGATACCCGGCCGGCTGCCATCGGCGGCTGGACGCTGATACGAGCCCTTCGCTGCCGAGCGCTCGCGAAACTCCTCGACAGCCCGTATCTCGTAACTGGCCTGCGGAATCCGGCTGAACAGTCGCGGCGCTGCCGCATCGGCCTGCTCGCGCAGTGCCTCGTGGGCCTCGAGCATCTGCTCGCGGGTTTCGAAGTAGAACGACGGATCGGTGTTGAGATAATCGAAGAAAGCCTGCAGATCCCCATCGAAACCGACCTCCTGCTTGATGGCGATCATCTCTTCATGGATGCGCGCGACCTCATCGAGGCCGATCTGGTGGATTTCATCGGCACTGAGTTCAGTGGTGGTGTGGTGGCGCACCAGGTAGGCATACCAGGCCTCGCCATCGGGCAGTGCATATATGCCCACGCTCTGGCGTGCTGATGGCAGGTACTCATCCCTGATGAAATCGTGCAGGCGCGCATAGGCCGGGACGACGGTATCCATGATTGCGGTGGCATAGACTGAACGCAGGCGCGCACGCTCATTTTCCTCGATGTCCGTCGACATCTCCTCGATGGGACGGAAAAACAGGCTGTCCTCGGCCGCCTCGACCACGTGGGCCTGCAACTGCGGCAGCGTACGCTCCATCAGAATCGCCGGTTGCACTACACCGGCCTCGACGCCGGCGCGCATATTGACGATCGCCTGGTCGACCCACTCGCTGAAACCGTTCATGCGTCCGAGGAAGTTCTCGTAGTCCAGGACCGTGACGAAGGGCTGGGCGCTGGTGCCTGAACCCAGCATCGCGAACTGGTTGGCGGGATTTCGAAACTGGTTGACCGGTACGAGCTGTTCCGGAAATTCGAAACCGTTCAGATCATGACGCAGGTCGCGCACGAACAGTTCGAGACTCAATCGCCTGTTCTCGTCGAGCGCTTCGGGCGAGAAGCGTTCGGCTTCGGCAAGGCTCGATTCCAGCAGCGCGCGCGTTTTCGCGCGATGCTCCGGTGAGATGCTGACCGGATAGCGATCGTTGTAGCGATGGTCGCCAATGAAGGTCGCGCGGACCGGGTTAAGCTCGAGTGTGGCCTGCCAGTGCTCTTCGAACAGCGCATCGAGGCGCTGGGCGGCAGCCGAGGCAATGGCGGCATCGGTCGGCGAGGATCCCGACGATGGCGCAGGCGCGCTGCCCTCGCACCCGGCACAAAGCACGATTAGGCACACGAACGCGTTGAGTATCTTGAACACGGGTGGATGTCCTCCGGAAGTCCGGGACAGTGCGGCATCACCGCATATCGGATTAGGTGACCCGATCATACCTACCGGTCGCCGACGCCGCGAACCTTGACCCCGGTTCACCTGCGCCCGGATACTGCCTGATCGCGGGGCCGTCGTTACACCGGATCGCCTTGATGCCGGCCCACCACCCCCAATCGGCAGCCTGCCAGCCTCCCGGAGATTGCAATGTATCAGCACCGAGATTCATCCGTGCGCCGCGCGCTCGCGATGCTCGCAGCATCGATGCTGCTCGCCGGTTGTCAGAATGCGCAGCGCGGTCACGAGACGCGTATTGATGAGACGCCTGCGCCACAGGCGGCCGCTCAGGGAACCGCGGGCGTCGCGGCGGCTCATCCGCTGGCCG
>JBGTIC010000323.1:0-3191 GCA_041745895.1 Gammaproteobacteria bacterium | reverse complement strand
CGCAGAGACGCCGGCGCTGCGCACACTGGGTGGCAGCCTGGTGGCCTGCCACGAGGCCGAACGGGTGCGCGCCGCGATCGACCGCGGGGAAGCGGCGTAAGCCCTGCACCCACGGCGAGGGGCTGATCGGCTATAGTGCCGGCCTCGTGCACACTCGGGCACACGCCGTCCTGGCTTGCGCCCGACCCCGATTGGCAAAGGAGCAAGCATCGTGGCGGGTCCCCTGCAAGGCGTGCGTATCCTGGAACTCACCAGCGTCGTGCTGGGCCCCTGGGCCTGCCAGATCCTCGCTGACATGGGTGCCGAGGTCATCAAGGTGGAGCCGCCGCGCGGCGACAGCAACCGCGGACTGGGCGCTTCGCGCAACCCGGGCATGGCCGCACTCTACCTCTCCTGCAACCGCAACAAGCGCAGTCTCGTGCTCGACCTCAAGCAGCCGGCCGCGCGTGACGTGGTGCTGAAACTCGCCGCGCAAAGTGACGTGGTCGTGCACAACAACCGGCCCCAGGTCATGACCAAACTGGGCCTCGACTATGCGGCCCTGAAGGCTGCGAACCCGAAGATCATCTTCTGCGGCAGCTATGGCTACGGCAAGGCCGGGCCCTACGGCAGCAAGGGCGCGCTGGACGATTCCATCCAGGCGGTCAGCGGCATCGCCATGCTCAACGAGATGGTGCTCGGCGAGCCGCGCTACCTGCCCACCGTGGTCGCCGACAAGACCACGGCGATGGCCGTGGTGCAGGCCGTCACCGCCGCGCTGTTCCACCGCGAACGCACCGGCCAGGGCCAGGAGGTCGAGGTGCCGATGTTCGAGACCATGGTCTACTTCGTCATGGCCGAGCACCTGTGGGGCAATGCCTTCGAGCCGCCGATCGGCAAGGCAGGCTACACGCGGCTGATGAGCCATCACCGCAAGCCCTACAAGACGCTGGATGGCTACATCGCCATCCTGCCGTACATGGACAGCCACTGGGAGACGTTCTGCAAGCTCACCGAGCGTGAAGACCTGCTCGATGATCCGCGCTTCAAGACGCTCTCCGATCGGGTCACCAACATCGATGCGACCTACGAGGAGACCGGCCGCATCATGGCCACGCGCAAGACCGGGCAATGGATCGAACTGTTCGGCAACACCAGCGTGCCGACCATCGTCGTCAATACGCTCGACGGCCTGCTGGACGATCCGCATCTTCAGGCCGTGGATTTCTGGCAGGAGGTCGATCATCCCACCGAGGGCCGGCTGCGCATGACGCGCTTTCCGATGACGTTTTCAGAAACGCCTGCCGATGTGCGCCGCCTGCCGCCGCGGCTGGGCGAACACAGCGCCGAGATCCTGCGTGAGGCGGGGCTGAGTACCGCCGACATCGACGCGCTGGTCGCCGCCGGGGCGACGTTGACGGCCGACTGATCCTGCGGTCCGGCCGCGCACCCCGCGGCGCCCCGGCAGGGCCCGTGACGGTATACTTCGCCTGATGGCCACCGTCGCGGCTATCATGGCCCACGGCAGAATAATTGGCGCTGGAGCGCCCGAATGGCCGTAAGTGGGGCCCCGCGACAAGGACGAAGGAACCTCCGGTATGCCTGGATCTGACAAGCCGACGCTGGCGCAGTGGCGAAAGCTCGCCGAGCGCGAACTCAAGGGCGAATCAGCTGACGCGCTGACCTGGCAGACGCCCGAGGGCATCGCGGTCAAGCCCTTGTACAGCGCCGAAGACCTCGCAGGCCTCGAGCACCTCGACAGCCTGCCGGGCATCGCGCCATTCGTGCGCGGGCCGCGCGCGACGATGTACGCGGGGCGCCCCTGGACGGTGCGCCAGTACGCAGGCTTCTCCACCGCCGAGGATTCCAATCGCTTCTACCGGAGCAACCTCGCCGCCGGCCAGACCGGCCTGTCGGTCGCCTTCGACCTGCCCACACACCGCGGCTACGACTCCGATCACCCGCGCGTGGTCGGCGATGTCGGCAAGGCCGGCGTGGCGATCGACAGCGTCGAGGACATGAAGATCCTCTTCGACGGCATCCCGTTGGACGTGATGTCGGTGTCGATGACCATGAACGGTGCGGTGCTGCCGGTGATGGCGATGTATATCGTCGCCGCCGAAGAGCAGGGCGTGACGCCCGAAAAACTCAGCGGCACCCTGCAGAACGACATTCTCAAGGAGTTCATGGTCCGCAACACCTACATCTATCCGCCGGCACCCTCCATGCGCATCGTCGCCGACATCATCGGCTTCACGGCCCGGCACATGCCGCGCTTCAACCCGATCTCTATTTCCGGTTATCACATGCAGGAGGCCGGGTCGACCTGTGTGCAGGAGCTCGGTTTCACGCTGGCCGACGGCATAGAGTACGTGCGCGCCGCCCAGGCCACCGGCCTGGCCGTCGATGAGTTCGCACCGCGCCTGTCGTTCTTCTTCGGTATCGGCATGAACTTCTTCATGGAGATCGCCAAGCTGCGCGCCGCACGCCTGCTCTGGGCGCAGCTGATGCAGCGCCACTTCGCGCCTGAGAAACCAGGCTCGCTGATGCTGCGCACGCACTGCCAGACCTCGGGGGTCAGCCTCACCGGCCGAGATCCTTACAACAACGTCATCCGCACCACCATCGAGGCGCTGGCCGCGGTGCTCGGTGGCACGCAATCGCTGCACACCAATTCCTTCGATGAGGCGCTGGCCCTGCCCACGCCGTTCTCGGCGCACATCGCGCGCAACACCCAGCTGGTGATCGCCGAGGAGACCGGCGTCACGCGGGTGGTCGATCCGCTGGCCGGGTCGTATTACCTGGAACACCTGACCGCTTCGCTGGCGCACGAGGCCGGCAAGCTCATCGACGAGGTCGAGTCGCTCGGGGGCATGACCAAGGCGGTGGCCACCGGCATGCCGAAGCTTCGCATCGAGCATGCTGCAGCTCTGCGCCAGGCCCGCATCGACCGCGGTGAAGAGGTCATCGTCGGCGTCAATAAGTACCAGCGCGACGATGAACCCGACGTCGACATTCTCGACATCGACAATGCCGCCGTGCGTGAAGGCCAGGTGCAGCGCCTCGAAAAGCTGCGCGCCGGCCGCGACGCCTCGGCCGTCGAGGCAGCCCTTGGTGCCCTTACGCAGGCCGCCGAGTCCGGCTGTGCAACTAGAGCGGAATGTTGCCGTGCTTGCGCCAGGGATTTTTCAGATCCTTATTGGCGAGCATGG
>JBGTIC010000322.1:0-2322 GCA_041745895.1 Gammaproteobacteria bacterium | reverse complement strand
TCATCCGACGGCTCCCAGGCCACTGCTTGAGCACCGCGACGCAGCGCCTCGCCCACGAAGTCCAGACCGTGATGACGGCGTCCCGCCAGGGCGACGAACAATGCGCCGGGCGAGACCTCGGCGCTGTGCATCGTGATATCGCCGATGACGCAATCACCAGATGCCCCGGCCGCGTCGCCGAACAGCGCGGCAAGTGTCAGCTCGTCGTGAACGCTGCGCGCGGGCATCATGGATCCACCCCGGCGCGGATGATGGGTGAGTGTGCAGACTCGGGCAGCCGGTCCGGTGGCACGGCCATCAGTCGCAGCGCGTCGGAGACGATGCGTGAGAACGCAGGCGCGGCCACCTCGCCGCCGTAGTAGGCGCCGGCGCGCGGTTCGTCGATGACCACCACCACCGCCAGGCGTGGATCGCTGGCGGGTGCCACACCGCCGAACAGCGACAGGTGACGGGTCTCGGAATACCCGCCGGCGTTGGCCTTGCGGGCGGTGCCGGTCTTGCCGGCAACGGTGTAGCCGGCGACCGCGGCCTGCTGGCCGGTGCCACTCGTGGACACCACGGCTTCCATCATCTGCATGACCGCTTGGGCCGTCTGCGCACTCAACACGCGCTCGCCGGCCGGGGGGCGATCGAGCGCGACCAGCGACACGCCGCGCGAAATTCCGTCGGCACCGAGGATCGCGTAGGCCTGGGCGAGCTGCAGTGTGGTCATCGACAGCCCGTAACCGAAAGCCATCGTCGCCTGACCGATTGGTCGCCACAGCGCATGATGATGCATCAGGCCTGCGGACTCTCCCGGGAAACCGGCTTTGGTCAGCCGCCCGACGCCCAGTCGATCCAGCACGCTCCACAGCTCGACGGGTTCCAGATCCATGGCCACGCGCGCAGCGCCTACGTTGCTCGATTGCGCCATCAGCGTCGTGAGATCGATGCGTCCGTGGTTGCGCCGGTCCTCGATACGTCGCTGGCCGACCTGAAGGAATCCCGGTGAGGTGTCGACCCAGGCATCGGCGCGGTAGCGACCCGATTCCAGCGCTGCGGCAACCACGAAAGGCTTGAACGCGGAGCCGGGCTCGAAAATGTCGGTGGCCGCGCGGTTGCGGTAGCGATCCACAGCGAACTGCGCGCGGTCGTTGGGGTTGTAGCTGGGCTGATTGACCATGGCGAGCACCTCGCCGGTCGCCACATCCAGCACCACCGCGGATCCCGACAGGGCCTGATGCTGCGCCACCGCCGCCTTGAGTTCACGATAGGCGAGGTACTGGATGCGCAGATCGATGCTCACGCGCAGATCGCGTCCGGGGCGTGCAGCGCGGATGAGTTCGACATCCTCGATGACGCGGCCGAAGCGGTCACGCAGCACCCGCTTGCTGCCCGACTCGCCGCGCAGCCAGTGCTCGAAGGCAAGCTCCAGGCCTTCCTGACCCTGATCGTCGACGTTGGTGAAGCCCAGTACGTGGCCGCTGACCTCACCGGCCGGATAGTAGCGACGATACTCACGCTGCAGGTAGACACCCGGCAGCTGGAGCGCTGCCACGCGCGCAGCCTGGTCGGGGCGCATATGCCGGCGCAGATAGACGAACTCGCGGTGGGTATTGCTGGTGATTCGCCGGGCCAGCCACTGCGGATCACGGTCCAGCACGCGCGCAAGCTCAGGCAATCGATCGGCGGCCACGGAGACTTCGCGAGGGTGCACCCAGACGCTGTCCACCGGCGTACTCACCGCCAGCGGCTCACCATTTCGATCAACGATCGGTCCGCGATGAGCGGAAATCGCCGCATGGCGAATGTGGCGCGCCTCGCCCTCGGCAGTCAGGAACTCGTTGTCGAGGACCTGCAGATCCACCGCGCGTGCACACAGCACGGCGAAGGCCGCGACGAAACCACCGAGCACCAGCAGGCTGCGCCCGCGGAAGCTGCCGGACTCGAATACCGGACGGGTGCGACGCGCCGCCATCTCAGCGCTCCCCCACGACGATCTCGATCTCGTCGGGATGCGGCGGGCGCATCGCAAGCTCACGACGCACCAGCGCCTCGACCCGACCGTGGGTGGCCAGCGTGCCCTGCTCGATCTGCAGTCGACCCCAGTCGATCTGCAGGCGGTCGCGCTGTGCCTGCAGACGCTCCAGCTCGATGAACAGCTGACGGGCTTCGTGGCGGGTGTGCACCGCGGCAAGCGCCGAGATCACCACCGCGGCAAACAGCACGAGGATCAGGCTGATGTCGAACCAGATGCCATTGAGCCGCATGATCTAGAGTCGCTCCGCTGCGCGCAGCACGGCACTTCGCGCCCGCGGATTGCGCGCAAGCTCGCTGTCGCCT
>JBGTIC010000321.1:0-5298 GCA_041745895.1 Gammaproteobacteria bacterium | reverse complement strand
GCAGGCTGCGGCGGGGACAAGGAGGACGCCGGGACGGTCAAGGTGGTGCGCTTCGTGCGCGATGTCCGGCGCGAGGATCGGGCGCGCAGCGTCATTCGACTGCCTGCCTTCGAGCAGGTGCGCGCCGATCCGGTGCTCTACGCGCACGCCTCGCGTATCCTGCACATGGAGTCCAATCCGGGAAATGCACGGGCATTGGTGCAGCGTCACGGTCAGGCCGAGCTGTGGGTCAATCCGCCGCCGATTCCGCTGACCACCAGGGAGATGGATGCCGTCTACGAGTTGCCCTACACACGCCGACCGCATCCGGCCTACGGTGACGCAAAGATTCCGGCCTACGAGATGATCCGGTTTTCCATTGCAATCCAGCGCGGATGCTTCGGCGGCTGCACGTTCTGCTCGATCACCGAACATGAAGGTCGCATCATCCAGAATCGCTCCGAAGCCTCGATCCTGCGGGAAATTGAAACTGTTCGCGATACCGTGCCGGGGTTTACCGGGGTGATCTCCGATCTGGGTGGACCGACTGCGAACATGTACCGCCTTGCCTGCAAGAGCAAGGCCATCGAGTCGGCCTGCCGGCGACCCTCCTGCGTGTTTCCCGGCATCTGTCCGAACCTCGATACCGATCACTCGCCGCTGATCGAACTCTATCGCAAGGCCCGCGCGCTGCCCGGCATCAAGAAGGTCCTGATCGCCTCGGGCGTACGCTACGACCTGGCGATCGAATCCCCGGAGTACGTCAGGGAACTGGCGCAGCACCACACCGGGGGCTATCTGAAGATCGCACCTGAGGCGTTGGCTGAGGGTCCGCTGGCGATGATGATGAAGCCCGGCATGGGCACCTATTACCGCTTCAAGGAGATGTTCGATCGGTATTCTGCCGAAGCCGGCAAGGAGCAGTACCTGATACCGTATTTCATTGCTGCCCATCCCGGTACGACGGATCAGGACATGCTCGATCTGGCGCTATGGCTGAAGGCCAACGGCTTTCGCGCCGATCAGGTGCAGGCATTCCTGCCCTCGCCCATGGCCACTGCCACAGCGATGTATCACAGTGGCGTGAATTCGCTGCGCAAGGTCACGCGCGCGAGCAAGGCGGTGCACGTGCCGCGCGGACTCAAGGTTCGGCGCCTGCACAAGGCGTTCTTGCGCTATCACGATGCCAACAACTGGCCGCTGCTGCGCGACGCGCTGCGCAAGATGGGTCGGGCCGATCTGATCGGCAACGGCAAGCGCCACCTGGTGCCAAGCTACCAGCCGGCCGGCACCGGCGATCGCGCGACGCGTTCGGGCAGTCGGGGCAGAGCCGCTGGCAAGGCGCAGGCGATCAAGACCTTTCGAACTCAGCACGTCCGCACCGATGACATGCGCAGATCGCGTCACGGCAAGCGCGGTGATTGATGCTGCATCAGGAAATCCCCGATCTCGCGCATGATTTCATCCTGGCGTCCGATCCAGACGTGGCCACCGTCTGGGTAACTCAGGAAGCGGGCACCCGGGATATGTCCGGCGGTGTATCTCGCTGCGTCATGGGTGCCGAACAGATCATCTTCCAGACCCACCAGCAGCGTGGGGGCCATGACGCGTTCCAGCGCATAACGTGGCAACTGTGATGTGATGGCCGCATCGTTGATCAGGCCCCGCCTGCGCGGTCTGACAGGCAGAATGTACTCGATCATGGCTTCGATGCGTGCGCGCTCACGCTCACTGGCACTTCGCAGGAGCTCTGGCGGGGTTGCAAGGATCGCGCTCATGACGGTGTCATGCGCCACCCGGGGCGCCAGCCAGAACAGAAAGTCCGACTTCAGCGCTGTCTCAAACAGAAACGCTGTGCCTGCCGGCGTGATCACTGAAGGCATATCATCCGGTCGGGGCACATGGAGGGCTGGCACCAGCAGCACCATTGCCGAGACCCGCAGCGGATACATAAGCGAGAACTGCAATGTTGACGGCGCACCTGCGGAGGCGCCGATGATGGCGGCGCGCTCGATTCCCAGCGCGTCCAGAAGGCAGGCATGCGCATCGGCCTGAGCCTCGGCCGACGCATCCTGCGGCAACGGCGTGCGCAGATAGCCGAACCGTGACACTGCGACGATGCGCAATCCTGATGCCAACAGCGGCTCGAGTACCAGCCGCCCCTGGTCGAAGCCCCCACCCGAGCCATGCACCACCAGTACCGGCGGGCCCTCGCCCGCGATGGCGTACTCGATCCCACCACACGGTGTCTCGGCGACCACACTGCCGGTGTCGATGCGCGCGTACGCGGAATTCAGATCGCGCTGGTAGCTCAGCGTCACGAGTGCGATCAACAGCCCCGCGCAGAGCAGCGACGCGACAAGAGCAGTTCGCCAGGACATCAGCGCAATCTCCACAGGCCGGCGATGGGCCGTCCGCGACATGTCCCGCGCAAGATGCGGCGCGACTTTCAGCCTTGCTCGGTGGAATCCATACCACAGCCGCCGGCGGCGGCTGCCTGTTGCGACGGCGCGATCATCTCGTACACCTCGACCATGTGACCTGTCGGTGCACGCAGCATCATCTGCAGGGAACGGCCGGTCTCGGAAGGTGCGCAGGCGCGTACGATGCCGACACCGAACGCCAGGGCGCGTGCGTACACTTCGCCGATATTTCTCGCAGTGTGCACCAGCACCACGCCGCCGTAGGCGGCGCCGTGCTCAGGCATCGCCATGGTCGGGAAATCAGGGTCGTCTTCGATCATCAGTAACGCCAGCGTGGAGCCGCCCTCGGAGCTGAAGCTCGTGAAATACCGCGTGGCATTCGACCATCCCAGGGTGTCACTGCTCGTGCTTGCAACAGGTGTGGGATCGCCTGCGTAGCTGAAGCCCATGACGTCACGCCAGAAGACGATGGAGGGTTCGAGTTCGGCACGCCTGGCGATCAGCGTCGTTCTGGCGAAGCTGGCATAGCCGGACTGGTCGCCAGTTTCCGCAGTGGGCCCCTGCGCGATCGTGGAATCGACCGCGAGCGCGCTGATTGCGATCGCCGCCGCACTGGCCGCGGCCAGCCACCCTGCCTGCCGACGATGTATTCGTGCATACATGACAGATTCTCCCGGATTCTGGGATTATCGCTCATCTCGGTGCCGCTGCGTGTGGCCGTCGGGATTTGTTATGCTGAATAGGCACGGAAACGAACCAAACGCCCGCAGGATGGACTTGGTCGATACAGGAGGTCATCACATGAACACGCCGGTCGACCCACGTTACCCGTGGCGCACACCGTCCCTGAGCATCGCTGCGTCGGTAATGGCGCTTTTGCTGTCAATGAACGCGGGAACACCGGCGTCTGCGGCGGATGATGATCTGGCAGCGCGCTTCGGCTTGCCCGTTGCCCAGACCCCTGTTCGTGACCATTCGCGCTGGCGACCCCCCCAGCGCATCGTGATGCCGGCGGTGGGCGAGGGTGTGCTGGCGGGCCTGCAAAAAGCCGCCCCCGGAGTCGAGCTGATCGCGGTCAACAGTCGCGAAGAAGCCCTGGCCAGTGTTGCCGATGCCGATGGCCTGATCGGCTTCTGCGACGAGGAGCTCCTGGCGCGCGGCAGCGAGTTGCGCTGGGTGCAGCTGCTTACGGCCGGCGTCGAGCAGTGTGTCGCTCTCGAACCGGTACAGACCGAGCAGGTACTTCTCACGAACATGCAGGGCGTCACCGGCCCCATCATCGCCGAGCATGTACTGGCCATGATGCTGTCGCTGAACCGCGGACTCCACCGCTTCATGGTCGCTCAGCGGCAGGGCCACTGGGCGCGCAGCGATGCGGTCGTGCAAGAGATGACCGTACTTCACGGCAAGACGCTGCTGGTGGTGGGCCTGGGCGGTATAGGTACGGAGGTTGCACGCCGCGCCCATGCGCTGGGCATGCGGGTCGTGGCCACCCGCGGCAGTCGCCGCGAAGGACCGGAGTTCGTCAGCTACGTCGGCCTGGCCGATGAGGTGCTGGCGCTGGCGCGGGAAGCCGACGTGGTGGTCAACGCCACGCCTTTGACGGACGCCACTCGCGGGCTGTTCGACGCAGCATTCTTTGAGGCCATGCCCGAGCATGCCCTGTTCATCAACGTCGGCCGTGGTGGCAGTGTCGTGACGGATGAACTGGTCGTGGCACTACGGGAAGGCAAGATCGGCGGCGCCGGACTCGACGTGCATGATCCCACCCCGCTGCCACAGGATCATCCGCTCTGGCAGTTGCCCAACGTGGTCATCACGCCTCACGTCGCCTCGCGCAGCGACATCGGTCGCGAAGCCGGCTGGCTCGTCCTGACGGAAAACCTGCGACGCTACGTAGCGGGCGAGCCGTTACTGGCACTGGTGGATCCGCAGCGTCAGTACTGAGTCAACGCGCTCATTGTCAGCGCCAGGGGCGCGCTTCGGATTACAGCGCGCAGAGCAGCTCGGCGGCACGTTCCAGGGTGGTGTCGTCCTTGGCGAAGCACAGGCGCAGGACCTTGTCGCCCGGAGGTTCACGATAAAACACCGACACCGGGATGGAGGCGATCCCGTGCTCGATGGTGAGGCGTCGGGCCAGTGCCGTATCCTCCTCGTCGGTGATTGCCGAGTAGTCCACCAGCTGGAAGTAGGTGCCCGCCGTCGGCTGCAATTGGAATCTCGAGTCTTCGAGCAGGCGGCAGAAACGGTCACGCTTTTGTTGGTAGAACGCCGGCAGGTTCAGGTGATGTTCGGGCTGCGCTGCCAGGAAGTCCGCCAGCGCCAGCTGTACCGGCGTGATGGAGGTGAACGTCACGTACTGGTGGACCTTGCGCAACTCGGCTGTCAGCGCTGCCGGCGCCACGCAGTAGCCGATCTTCCAGCCGGTGACATGGTAGGTCTTGCCGAACGACGAGACCACGAAGGCACGCGCAGCCAGTGCCGGCCGACGCAGCAGACTCTGATGCTCGGCACCGTCGAAGATGATGTGTTCGTAGACCTCATCGGCAAGCAGCAGCGTATCGCGTTCGGCGAGCAGCAAGTCAAGGGCATCGAGGTCCTCGCCCGTCAGCGCGCTGCCCGTGGGATTGTGCGGGCTGTTGAGAATGATCAGGCGTGTCCTGGCGTTCAGCGCGCCGGCAACCGCATCCCAGTCCGGCCGGTACTGCGGTGCCGCCATCGGCAGGCGGATACAACGGCCGCCCGCCAGTGCCACTGCAGGTTCGTAGGAATCGTAAGCCGGATCGAAAATGATCACCTCGTCACCGGGCCGGACGACTGCGTGAATCGCGCAGAACAAGGCCTCGGTGGCCCCTGAGGTGACGGTCACCTCGGTATCGGCATCGATCCGGTGTGC
>JBGTIC010000320.1:0-27081 GCA_041745895.1 Gammaproteobacteria bacterium | reverse complement strand
GCGGCCGGACGACGAACAGCTCAGCTACGCCCAGGCCAGCGTCTACGCGCTCGTCGGCCAGCGTCAGAGCGATGAAGGCGATGTGCGCGCAGCGCTGGCGACCTACCGCAGCGCGCTGGCGGCCCATCCTGATGAGCCCGTGCTTCGCTACCAGCGGGCGCTGCTGTATGAACGCACCGATCAGGTCCGCAGGGCGATCAGGGAGCTCGAGCGGCTCGTTGAGCAGGATCCCGAGTCGCCGGTGTTTTTGAATGCGCTGGGCTACACCCTGGCAGACCGCACACGCCAGTACGCGCGTGCACGCACGCTGATCGAGCGGGCGCTCGAGCGGGCACCGGACAATCCGGCGATCATCGATTCCATGGGCTGGGTGCTGTACCGGCTCGGCGATTACGCGGGTGCACTGGAGTACCTTCTGCACGCGTGGTCGCTGCTGCGTGACCCGGAAGTCGCCGCGCACATCATCGAAGTACGCCTTGCGCGCGGCGAGACTGACCAGGCATTGGAGATGCTGCGCACTGCACTGGAGATGTGGCCCGAAGATCGCCACCTGCAGCCGTGGCGCGAGCGCCTGATGCCGTGAGGACTGCGCGCCGCCGCGCAGCGCTGACCGGCCTGCTGACACTGGCGTTGCTGGCGGCAGGCTGTGCCGTCGCACCGCCATTGGCCCAGGAGCCCTGGAGCGAGCGCAGCGTGAGGTTCGACGCGCTTGCCACCTGGGAGGCACGTGGCCGGCTGTCAGTAACCTCGCCGGAGGACAGCGTGCAAGGCACTTTCGAATGGCGCCAGCGCCCCGAGTGGGTCGAGGTTCGCTTTCGCGGTCCGCTGGGTGTCGGTGGACTGTTCGTGTACGGACCCCCGGAGATGCTCACAGCCGTCGGCCGCGACGGCGAGCAGGTCGTGCTGCATGAACCCGAAGCCGATCTGGCAGCGATGTTCGGTTTCGGCCTGCCGGTGCAGAGTCTGCGCTTCTGGTTGCTGGGCCTGGCAGACCAGCGCCACCTTCACCACTTCGAGTTCGACGAACTCGGCCTGCCCCGGAGGCTCGAACAGCGCGGTTGGGCGCTGACCTACAGCGGCTGGCGAACCCAGGCAGGCGAGCTGTTGCCGCGGCGCATCGATCTGGCCACCCCGGGTCTGGATATCCGCATCGTGCTCGACAGCTGGTCGCCTGGCCTGGATCCGCCGTGACGGCCGGCTGGGGGCAGCGTTGGCTGGCGCCGGCCAAGCTCAACCTGATGCTGCACGTGCTGGGTCGCCGAGCCGATGGCTACCATGAACTGCAGACTGTGTTTCAGCTGATCGATCTGTGCGATGAGCTCGTATTCCGACCGCGCGACGACGGGCAAGTGCTGCGCGGCAACGAGGTGCCGGGCGTTCCCGCAGCCGACGACCTGTGCGTGCGCGCCGCGCGGCTGCTGCGCGAGCATGCCGGGGTTCGCACCGGTGTAGAGATCGAGTTGCTGAAGCGCATTCCGATGCAGGCGGGCCTGGGTGGTGGCAGTTCCGATGCGGCAACGGTGCTGTGTGTGCTCAACCGATTGTGGAACCTGGCGTTGAGCGAGTCCCAGCTCATCGCGCTGGGCCTTTCACTGGGCGCGGACGTGCCGGTGTTCATCGCCGGACGCAATGCGTGGGCCGAAGGCGTGGGCGAGCGGCTCACGCCGCTGGCGCTGCCGCCCCGGGACTATCTGGTCGTCCTGCCAGACTGTGCGGTTTCAACGGCCGAAATCTTTGCGGCAGACGATTTGACACGTTCTACACCGCCACTGACAATACAGCGCTTTCTTGCAGGCGCTGGGGCCAACGATTGCACTTCTGCAGTCGTGCGCAGGCATCCGCAGGTGGGCGAGGCGCTGGCGTGGCTCAGCGCCCACCGGGATCCGGAAAGCGGGCAGGCCGGCGAACCGATGCTCAGCGGCACCGGTGCCTGCGTTTTCCTGCCATGCACACGCGGGCATGCCACAGCGCTGCTGGGAGTATTGCCGGGTCATTGGCGCGGTTGGGTCGCGCGCGGGCTTGCGGTCTCGCCGCTGCATGGGCAGCTCGCAGGCATCGGCCCGAGGTGTTGAAGTCGCTGGGGTGTCGCCAAGTGGTAAGGCAGCGGGTTTTGATCCCGTCATTCGCAGGTTCGAATCCTGCCACCCCAGCCATTCCCCGTCTTCTGCGACGGGCCAGTTAGATACACATAATTATAAGGGGATATTTCGTTGGATCCGGCCAGCCTCACCCTGTTTTCGGGAAACGCCAATCCGCGACTCGCACGGGCCATCGCCCGACATCTGCAGATTCCGCTGGGCAAGGCGCAGGTCGGGCGCTTCAGCGACGGTGAGATCAGCGTCGAGATCATGGAGAACGTCCGCGGCAAGGACGTCTTCCTGGTTCAGTCGACTTCCCCGCCGGTCAATGACAACCTGATGGAGCTGCTGGTCATGGCCGATGCCGTGCATCGAGCCTCGGCGGCTTCCATCACCGCGGTGATTCCGTACATGGGCTACGCCCGCCAGGATCGCCGCCCACGCGCCACCCGGGTGCCGATCACCGCGAAGCTTGCCGCAAACCTGATCGGGGTATCCGGCGTTCACCGGGTCCTGACCGTGGATCTTCATGCGGACCAGATCCAGGGTTTCTTCGATGTGCCGGTAGACAATGTGTATGCCTCACCGGTGCTGCTCGGAGACGTGTGGAAGCAGGAATACGCGAAGATGATCGTGGTGTCGCCGGATGTCGGCGGCGCGGAGCGCGCTCGGGCCCTGGCCCGCCGGCTCGACAATGCCGACCTTGCGATCATCGACAAACGCCGCCAACGCGCAAACGTCTCCGAGGTCATGAACATCATCGGAGATGTCGAGGGCCGCACATGCGTGCTCGTCGACGATCTCGTGGATACCGCAGGCACACTTTGCCATGCGGCGGCGGCGCTCAAGGACCACGGTGCTGCGAAAGTGATGGCCTACATTACCCATCCGGTTCTGTCCGGGCCGGCCGTGCAGCGCATCTCCGATTCGGCCCTCGATGCGCTCGTGGTCACCGATACCATCGCCCTTCGCGAGGAGGCCCGGGCGTGTCCCAAGATCCGTCAGCTCTCGGTGGCCGAGCTGCTCGCAGAGACCATTCGACGGATCTCCGATGCCGAGTCGGTCAGTTCGATGTATCTCGATTGACCGCCCAGAGTCGGCCACGCTCTGGCGCCTGAGACCAGCAGTGGGCTAGAATATCCGGCTACCCTGGGCTGGTCGCGGTCCGGGCGTACTTCTACTTTGAATCCGGGAGCATTCGCATCATGAGCATCGATTTCGTGTTGCAGGCCGACATACGGGACGATCAGGGCAAGGGTGCGAGCCGCCGCCTGCGTCGTCTTGGCAAGGTGCCTGCTGTTGTATATGGGGCCGACCGGCCGGCGCGCGCCGTGGTGCTTGACCACAACGAGGTCAAGAAGGCGCTGGCGCTGGAAGCCTTTTATTCGTCGATCGTGAAGATCCGTGTCGGCGAGCGCCAGCAGGACTGCATTCTCAAGGACGTGCAACGCCATCCGTCCAAGGCCGTGATCCTGCATCTGGATTTCCAGCGTATCGTCGCGGGCGAGAAGATCCGCGTGCATGTGCCGCTGCATCTCAAGGGTGAGAGTCAGGCCCCGGGCGTCAAGACGGGCGGGGGCGTGGTCTCCCACATGATGAACGAGGTCGAAGTCAGCTGTCTGCCGGCCGATCTGCCGGAATACCTCGAACTCGACATCAGCGCACTGGAAGTCGACGACGCGCTGCACCTGTCGCACATCCCTTTGCCCAACGGCGTGGAAATCGTGGCGCTGCAACATGGCGAGGATCACGACCAGCCGGTCGTGGCGATTCATCGGCCCCGCGTCGAGAAACTCGACGATGAAGCCGACGAGGCTGCCGATGATGAGGCCGACGAGACGACCGACGAGGACGACAAGGAGGTCTGAGGGTTTTCTCCTGCAGCCTCTGGCGTGCGCGCGTGGAAATGGGGCCGACCGGGCATGCCGGTCGGCCTTTTTCATTCTCCTTAGTTGAGGCGCAGCACGACCTTGCCGAGGTTGCGTCCCGCCAGCAGGTGTTGAATCGCCCGCGGCACGGCTTCAAGTCCACGGAAGTCCCCTTTGTCGACCAGCACGCGCAGCTGTGCATCGGCGTACATGCGCAGCAGGCGACGCGCAGCCTCGGCGTGAAACTCCGGGAACAAAGGATTCATGAAGCCGCGCACCGAGGCCGATTTCCAGTAGAGCTTCGTGTAGATGCGGGTGCGAGAGACAATCTCGGGATCCTCGATGTCGGCCGTGTAGCCGCTGCAGATCACGCGTCCGCGAATGGCCACGTGGTCGAGAAACAGGTCGAAGATCGGACCGCCGACGGTGTCGTAGGCCACATCGAAGCCGCGCGGGTAGTCCCGGCGGAAGATCGTATCAAGGTCTTCGCTGCGGTAGTTGAGGACGCGATGGGCCCCCAGGCCGGCAACGGCCGCGCATTTCTCCTGCGTGCCGGCCAGGGCGACAACATGCGCGCCTTTCAGGCGAGCCAGTTGCACCAGCAGATGGCCCAGACCGCCCGCGGCCGCCGAGATCACGATGGTCTCGCCGGCGCGCAGTTCGGCGACCTGTTCGAGAGCCACCATCGCGGAGATACCGGTCGGGATCAGTGTGAGGATCTCGGGCGAGGGTTCTGCGATGGCGATGGCGTCCTCGGCCGGCACGCACAGGTATTCTCGATACCCGTTTCCCAGGTGGGTTGTGGCCACGGCATCGCCGACGCGCAGCGTGTCCACCCCGTCGCCCACGGCGACCACCTCGCCAACACACTCGATGCCGATATCGACAGGCGGTGTCACCGGCATGTAGGCGACGCGATTCCGTGCCAGACGGTCATCGAATACGCCATTGACGCCCGCCCAGTGATTACGCACCAGGATTTCGCCCGCGCTGGGCAGCTTGAGCGGTGTGTCGACGATCTCGATGGCGTCGATGAAGCGCTCGGCAAAGCGCTGCAGCACGATACGCCGATAGTGAGTCGGCAGCGGCGTCATGTACTTACATGACCATGCATACCGATTTCGTCTCCAGGTAGTTCTCTATCGCCTGTTGTCCGCTGTCGCGACCCCAGCCGGATTGCTTGACGCCGCCGATGGGCAACGAGGGATCGAACATCAGATGGCAGTTGATCCACACCGTGCCCGACTGCACGCGCGCGGCCATGCGGTGCGCCGTGCCGAGATCTTCCGTCCAGACACTGGCGGCCAGGCCGTAGTCGGAATCGTTGGCCAGTGCGACGACCTCGTCGAGTTCATCGAAGCGCGTGCACACCAGCACCGGCCCGAATACTTCCTCGCGCACGATCGGCATGTCGGCGCGCACCTCGGCGACGACGGTGGGGCGGATGAAGCAGCCGGTCGGTCCGTCCTGGGTGCCTCCGGAGATGATGCTCGCACCGTCCTTGCGGCTGCCGTCGATGAAACCCATGATGCGCTCGGCCTGGCGCTTGTTCACCACCGGACCGAGTTGGGTGGTGGGTTCCAGGCCATGACCCAGCGTCAGGGCGTTGCCATATTCGGCCACGCCCTCGAGCACCCTGTCATAGACCGAGCGATGCGCATACAGCCGCGAGCCGGCCACGCAGACCTGGCCTGCGTTGAAGAAGATGCCGTTGGCGGCGCCCGGCACGGCCTGCGAGAGGTCGGCGTCGGGCATGACGATAACGGGCGACTTGCCGCCCAGTTCCAGATGCACACGCTTCAGATTGCCCTTGGCCGCATCGAGAATCGCCCGCCCCGTCGTGGTCGAACCGGTGAACGCGACCTTGTTGACCTGCGCATGGGCGGCAAGCGCGGCGCCGGCTTCGGCACCGTAACCGGTGACCACGTTCAACACACCGTCAGGCAGACCCGCGGCCTGCATCAGTTCGGCCATGCGCAGTGCCGTGAGTGATGTGTCCTCGGCGGGTTTCAGGATGACGCAGCAGCCTGCCGCAAGCGCCGGCGCGATTTTCATCGCCGCCATGATGATCGGCGAGTTCCATGGCACGATCGCGGCGACTACGCCCACCGGCTGCTTGAGCGTGTAGGCAAAGACTTCCTTGCCGGGCGGCTGGTAGTTGATGGAGGTGGGAATGGTCGCACCCTCGGTGCGCAGTGCCTGTCCGGAGTAGTAACGAAACTGGCCGATGGCCCCGGGGATCTCGGCCCAGCGACCCACGGCCAGCGGTTTGCCCTGGTCGAGGGTTTCGAGCTCCGCCAGTTCGTCGATATGGGCCTCGAGCGCGTCGGCGATCTTCCAGAGGATGGACGCGCGCTCCATCGGCGTCATGCGCGGCCAGGGGCCGGTGTCGAACGCCTCGCGGGCGGCGGCAACAGCGCGATCGACATCGGCCATGTTGCCTGCCGGCACGCTGGCAAGCGTCTCGCCGGTCGCCGGATCCACCGAGTCGATGCGCTTGCCGGAAGCGGCCGCCTGCCACTGGCCGCCAATGAACATCAGCTTGTCCGGCCGTGTCAGGAACTGTCTTGCACCTTCCGTGCTGGGCTTCGCTGCCTTGATCTGAAGACTCATGATGACTCATCCCTTCTCTTGGTGGTTTTCGAGGTACCAGCTCGCGAGTTCCTCGCGCGTGGTGAACCACACGCCCGGCAGCGATTTCGCGTGTTCTAGAAACTCCCGGATGGCGCGCACCCGATAGGCCCGCCCGCTGACGTGCGGATGTATTCCCACGTTCATCATCTTGCCCGTATGCGCAGCCTCGGCATAGAGCACGTCGAGTTCCTCGATGAGGATATCGCGGAATTCATCCGTGGTATGGCCTCGCCGGGTGAGGATCGTGAAATCGTTGATTTCGTTGCTGTACGGCGTAGACACGATGGGACCGGCAGGGGTTTCGACAAGGTAGGGCTGGTCGTCATTCATCAGATCGCAGTAGAACAGGCAGCCGGCCTCGGCGAGGATGGCTGGCGTGTTGGGCGTGCCGCGCAGCGACGATGACAGCCAGCCTTTGGCCTTGCGTCCGGTGGTCTGTTCGAACACCTCGAGCGTCTTGAGCACCACCTCGCGTTCGCGCGCCGGGTCCTTTGCGAAGTCGGTCAAAAGCTCGCCCTGCTCATAGTTGTGCGCGAGCAGCTCCCAGCCCTGCTTCATCGGATAGTCCACCATCGCGCGGCGCAGCAGCGCGGTCTTGGCATTGAACGTGCAGCTGGCCGGAACCGCCATCTTGGTGAACAGCTCGAAGAGCCGCCAGATGCCCACACGCTGGCCGTATTCGCGCCATGTGAAGTTCGGAAAGTCGGCTACATCGCCGGGCAGCAGGTCGGGCAGGATGGGTGGACCGCCGGCGTAGTAGGGGCGCGAGTTGTCCTTGACCATATCCCAGTACTCGAGATTGAAGGTCAGGATCAGCGCGATGCGCTTGCCGTCGGGAAAGCGCAGGGGCGGTCGTTCGGGAAACGGTACGTAATCGTACTGCATGGCGGGCTCCGGTGCGGGTGACGATCGACGGGGTACGCGTCTGCTGCGGCGCGCGGTCTGTCAACCCGCAAACCTAGTGGGGTTCTGCCTGACGCACGAAGAGATCGGCCGCGGTCGGCCGCTAGGTGGACGAACAGTCTGGCACCCGGGCAGCTGTGAGAAATATTCGGCAGGTGGACGCAAGATGGCTCAGGTGCCTCGCGGTTTGGTCCCGCGGACTATTCTGGGATTTCATGGCAAGGCAGGAGGCCGAGAGTTGAGAACCCAGGTATTCGTTGCAGGCGCGGGTCCGGTCGGATCGGTGGCAGGCTTCCTGCTGGCCCGACAGGGTATCGATGTGGTTGTGGCGGAGTCCGAAGCGCAATGTCCACGTGACCTTCGGGCCTCGACGTTCCACCCACCGACGCTGGAAATGCTCGACGAGCTCGGCGTCGTCGACCTGCTGTTCAGCGAGGGGCTCAAGGCCCCGGTCTACCAGTTCCGCGATCGCGGCACCGACGAGGTGTTTTCGTTTGACCTTAGCGAAATATCGGACATGACGCGCCATCCCTATCGCGTGCAGTGCGAGCAGTGGAAGCTCGCCCGCCACCTCACGGGGCTGCTCGCCGAACAGGCCAGCGCGCGTCTGCTTTTCAACCATCGTGTCGTGCATTTCACCCAGTCCGACAGCCAGGTCGATATTGCGGTGGAGACGCCGTACGGCATCGATCACTACCAGGCCGATTACCTGATTGCCGCAGACGGCGCCAACAGCATCGTGCGTAAGTGGCTGGGGGTGGGCTTTGATGGCTTTACCTACCCGGAGCGCTTTCTGTGCCTGTCCACGAAACTGGCGCTCGAGGACTACTTCGAAGATCTCGCCTATGTCAACTATGTCTCGGATCCGGAAGAGTGGGTGGTGCTGCTGCGCGTGCCCAGCGTCTGGCGGGTGCTTGTACCGGCACGCGACGTGGAGTCCGATGCCTCCCTGCTGACCGATGAAAAGAAGGACCAGGTTTTCGGCGGTCTGGTCGGCCACGACCAGAAGGTAGTGACCGAGCATCGTACGATCTACCGTGTACACCAGCGTGTGGCCACGACTTACCGCGTCGGGCGTGTGCTGCTGGCCGGCGATGCTGCACACCTGAACAATCCACTCGGCGGCATGGGCATGAACTCGGGCATTCACGACGCCTGGGACGCCTGCCACAAGCTGGTCAGCATCCTGCGGGAGGGCGCGTCCGAATCGCTGCTCGACCTGTATGATCGACAGCGCCGCACCGTGATGCACAAGTACGTGCAGGCGCAAACCATCGCCAACAAGCAGGCCATGGAATCACGCGATCCTACCGACCAGGCCAGGCAACGCGAGCAGATGCGCCGTTTGATCGACAATGACGAGCAGCGCCGCGAGTTTCTGCTGCGCCAGTCCCTGTTCACGAGTCTGGAAGACGCCGCGAAGGTGGCATAGGCGCGATCGCAGATCTCGCCATCCGGCGCCGCGACACGACAAAAACCAAGCACAGGAGTGGGACATGACCGATGTACAGGGTTGGCGCCGTCTGTTCGGCGTGCTGGGGCCGTCGACCAACACGATCGTACAGCCGGATTTCGATGACATGCGCCCATCGGGCGTGACAAATCACTACAGCCGTATCTTCACGCCTGACAGCCACGCCGTCAGCAACGAGACTTTCCTGGCGGGCACGCAGAAGATCGCCGACAACGTTCTGGCAGCGGTGGAGTCGGTCATGACCTGCCATCCCCAGTATCTGGTGATGGGCATGTCCGCGATTACTTTCTACGGGGGTGTCGAGGGTAATGCAGCCTTCGAGCGCAAGGTGCGTGATGCCTCAGGCGTGGATGTCAGCACGGGCGCTGCGTCCACCCGCGCGGCACTGGAAGCCTATGGCGTGCGCAGCCTTGCGTTTCTCTCGCCGTACTTCCCGACGGCCAATACCGAGGTGCGGCGCTACTATGAGGAATCGGGCTTCAAGGTCGTGCGCGACATGTGCCTGCACTGCCCATGCTGGACGCAGATTGCCCAGGTGCCCACGCAGCGTCTGCGCGAGGTGATACTTGAGCTCGATGGCGATGACGTCGATGCCATCGTGCAGGTGGGCACCAACCTGAGCATGGTGCGCCTCGCGGCCGCCGCAGAGCTGTTCCTGGGCAAGCCTGTGATCGCGATCAACACCGCCACCTACTGGCATGCGCTTCGCGCCAACGGCATCGCAGACCAGAAGACAGGTTTCGGACGGCTGCTCGCCGAATTCTAAAACGGCGCGCCGCTCGCCGGCACAGCCCGAGGGCGCACTTGAAATCTGACCAGAAGGTCAATTACTGTGAACGTCGTTTTTCGGTGACGCGCTTTAACTTCAGATCGGTCACGGGCTACCTCCGCGCGTAGCCGAACCGCGTCTGAGGCACAGGAGGGGGTCCTTGGCAAGTACCGAGATCGGCAAGAAGTCGTGGCGGCGCAACCGCGCCGACAAGGAGCGTCGCCTGATTGCCGCATTCGACCGGATTCTGCAGCGCGACGGCATCCAGGCCGTTGGCATCAATCCGGTCGTCAAGGAAGCAGGCGTGGGCAAGTCGCTGCTCTACGAATACTTCGGCGGGCTCCACGGGCTTGCGGCAGCCTGGGCAAAAAACACGCAGTTCCTGCCATCGGACGACGAAGTCGGCGGTCCAGATATGCAGGTCTATGCGCGACAGTCCACTACAGACCAGCTCACCGGCAATTATCGTCGCTTCGCCCGCGCGCTCAGGAGACGGCCCCGAACGCTGGAGATTCTCGCCAACGAATTGACCCAGCCCACGCAACTCACCCGCACGCTCGAGGGCATTCGCAGTGATTACGGCAAGGGTCTTGCGAAGTATTTCACCCGCCCGGAAGAGTACGCGAGCGATGAGGCGATCGCGCTGCAGATCGTGATGTATGCCGCCGTGAACTACCTTGCGATGCGCTCGCGTACCTCCCCGCGCTATTTCCATCTGCGTCTGGACACCGAGGAGGGCTGGCAGGTCATCGACGAGATGATCGGGCAGGTCATCGGTCTGGTGCTGGGGCGGTCACGAGATGGCTGAGGCGAACCGCAGGCGCGCAGAGTCTTCCGTGGGCGCTGATTCTCTAATTGACCCAATGGTCAGATACTGCTAGTTTGCCAGCGCTGGGCTCGGCACCGCTGGGGCGTACAGCGGTCCGCGCCGGGCGGGCAAGGGGAGGCGACATGACGGGCAAGGTAGTGGTGATCACCGGCGGTACCCGCGGTATCGGTCGAGGCATGGCCGCGGCGTTTCTCGAGCATGGTTGTCGCGTGGTCTTCACCGGCCGCAGCGAGGCGTCCGTGCAACAGGCGATGGGAGGCGCACCGTATGCCGATCGCCACGACACGGTGCTGGGCTGCGCCTGCGACTCGGCTGATCCTTCTGCGCTGCAAAGACTATGGGATCAGGCCTTGGCCCGATTCGGTCGCGTCGACATCTGGATCAACAATGCAGCGCTGATGTCCCCGCGCAGACAGTTCGATCGCCAGGCGCACGAGACCATCGATGCGGTGATGCGTACGAACGTGATCGGTGCCATGGCGGCCACCCACGTGGCGCTCAATGGCATGCTCACCCAGACCGGTGGCGGGCAGATCTTCAATTTCGAAGGTTTCGGCAGCGACGGCATGGTGCGGCCCGGCATGGCCATCTATGGCAGCAGCAAAGCGGCGATACGCTACTTTTCACGCTCGCTGGCCAAGGAATTCCCGCAGGGGCCCGTACGCGTGGGCAGTATCAGCCCCGGAATCGTGATTACCGACATGATCACCGGGGAGCGCAGCCAGCTCAGCGACGAGGAGTGGCAGCGCTCACAACGCATCTACGAAGTCCTGGGCGATCGTGTGGAGACGGTCGCGCCCTGGCTTGCCGCCAAGGTGCTGGCCAGCCAGCGTCATGGCGATCGCATCGTTTGGTTGACGCCCGGCAAGGCATTCCGCCGTTTCGCCGCAAAATTCATCCTGCGCCGACGGCGCACGGATGTGTTCGCCACGGCGAACGGCAGTTGACGGCCCACAGTATGCACCCATGGCCTCGCGTGCCCGGTCTTGTGCGCATCACGCTCGTCGGGATCTTGAGCAGCCTGCTTCTGGCAATGCTTTCCTCACAGGCATCGGCAGCTGCGCCCCGGCCGCTCCTGGCGGCGGCCTACGGCGAACTGTGCACCACCTGCGATGCCTACCTGCTGTGCGAGGCCTCGACGTCGGTGCAAAGCGCCTCGCGGCTGTTGCACGTGCACAAGCACAGCTTCTGGGGCCAGATCGGCACGATCTGGACCTGGTTGCGCCATCTGTTTCAGCCTGTGCGACCGGATACGCGGCATCTCACTTTGTATCGGCCCACCGGGGACGGGCGCTGGGCCAGCGAGGGCCAGGCGCGTGTCACGCTGGATCTTCGCAGTCTGCGCATCGACTTCCCGTCGGGCTGGATCGATCGCAATGACGGTGGCTGGCACGATGCGCGTGATCGACGTATCGGCCTGTGCCGTTCGGTGGGCCCGGAATCGTTGAGCGGAGAATCCCCATGACCGGTATTGCAGTGTCCCCGGCGTCCAGCGTCGATCCCCTGCGCTGGGCGAGCTTCAGGACCCACCCGGCGCGCTCGCTGGGGATCGTGCTCGTGTTGTTCAACCGCTGGGTGTTCGGCCTGTTCTACCTGTTTGCGGCGATCAACAAGTTCCGCGGTGGCTACCTGTTTACCGACAAGCTGCGGGCCACGCTGCAGGCGCGCGTGCCGGAGTTGCCGCCAGAGTCTTTCGCCGTGACTTACATCGAGTCGTTCGTCGTGCCGCTGTATGTGCCCATCTCATGGCTGATCGCCTGGGGCGAGCTGGCCGCCGGTATCGGTTTGTTGCTTGGGCTGGGCACGCGCTGGGCGGCTGGGCTGGCGCTGTTCTTCATCATCAATTTCGCGATCGGCGGATTCTACGATGCGTCGCTGATCGTGCTTGGTGCCATCGCCGCGCTGTTCATCATCACGCCCTCGGGTCGATGGATGGGTCTGGATCGGCGGTTGCACGCGCGCTATCCGGGCAGCATCTTTTTTCGTTAGCTGCGGGCAGGAGGGGGCAGGCTATCCGGGCGGGGCACGACCATGATTAACTGCCGTTGACAGGGGTGGGGCACCGCACGGGGGGAGAGCTCAAGTGCCTGAAAAGCGGAAATCAACACCAGCGGGCGCGGGCGCGAGCCCGGCGCGAAAACCGCGCCGCACCTGGACGCGGGATCCGGAAGCCAAGGAAGCGGCCTTGATCCGTGCGTTCGACAAGGTGCTGCAGCGCGACGGCGTGCAAGGCGTCGGCGTCAACGCCGTCATCAAGGAATCCGGGGTCGGCAAGAACCTGCTGTACAAGTATTTCGGTGGATTGCAGGGCCTCGCCCGCGCCTGGGGTGAGCGTAGCGATTTCATGCCGCGCGAAGACGAGCTCGCCGGCAGCGATGTCGCAGCCTACGAGCGCATGTCGACGGCCGAACAGATCGCGCACAACTATCGCGCCTACGCGGCGGGCCTGAGGCGCCGCCCGCGAACCCTGGAGATCATGGCCAACGAGCTGCTGCGGCCAAACCAGCTGACCACGGCGATGGAGGAGGTGAGAAACCGCTATGGTCGTGACCTGCAGAAATACTTCACCCGGCCCGACGAGTACAATCGCGAGGGCACCATTGCCCTGCTGGTGATTCTCAATGCGGCAGTCACCTACCTTGCGCTGCGCTCCCACAGTGCGCCCCGTTACTTCTGGTATCAACTCGACAGCGAAGAAGACTGGAACCATATCAACGAGATGATCGAATTGATCGTCGAGCGCGTCATGGCGGCCGATCAGGACGGCGCGCGGGTGCAGACCCAGCGTTCCAGGCGCTGGCTGCGCAACCGCGATCAGCCCCCGCCGCGTCGAGGTACCCGTCGACGCGGCCACTCTGCGGATTGAAGTCGAGACATTTCAATTGACCGATCGGTCAGTTTTGTTATCTTAGTGCCCAAGCGGCGGCCTCGGCCACTGCGAGAGTGGTTTCGGACGTGGTCAACGTGCAGTTCGTCAGCCCCCTAGCCGAGTCCCTCATGACGGGCGGCGTTGACCACGTCACTTCAGGTTCATCAGCCGGCGTAAGGCACTGCGCGTCGGCAGTGGGAGTTCAACGATGCTGGTAAATCTCTGGTATGTCGCCCAGGAGTCTCGCAATGTCAGCGCGAAGCCGGTGTTCGTGAAACTGCTTGGTCAGGATCTGGTGCTGTTTCGAGACAACCAGGGCAAGGTCGCCTGCCTGAGCGATATCTGTGTGCATCGTGGCGCCTCGCTGTCGCAGGGAAAGGTGGTCGATGGCACGGTCGAGTGCCCGTTCCACGGCTGGCGCTATGGCGGCGACGGTCGCTGCATGAAGATACCGGCGCATCCCGACATGAAAGTCCCTGGCCGCGCCCGCGTGGATGCCTATCCGGTCGAGGAGCGCTACGGCTGGGTCTGGGTGTTTCTCGGTGATCTTCCCGAGGCTGAACGCCCGCCCATCCCCGAGCTGCCCGATTACGACAACCCGAACTGGCGGTTCGTGCATGGCGTATGGGACTTCAAGATGAACTGGGAGAGGGTCGTGGAGAACGGCCTGGACGCATCCCACGCGCCTTTCGTTCACGGCACCGCGTTCGGTGACCCGGAGCGTCCCGAAGTAATGGATTTTTCGATCGACATGCACGAGTGGGGCGGCAAGGGCGAGATCATCATGCATCCGCCGAAGCCACGCGGACTTTGGGCGCTGAAGACGGCAGATCGCCCGCCCGTGGCGACCAAACCCTTTTTCCACATGTGCGGGCCGATCGTCGGTCTGCGCCTGGATATCAACGCGAAGATGGCCATCTGGATCTACAACGCCCACACACCGGTCGACGAGCACAACACGCGTTCGTGGTGGTCGATGGGCCGCACCTTCCTGCGTTCTGCGTTTTTCGACAAGAACACCGTCAAGCGCAACATCAGGATCTTCGAACAGGACGCACTGGTCATCGAGAACATCCGCCCGGTGCAGGTGCCCGAGAACTTCCTCGAAGAGGTCACTGTTCGATCCGACCAGTTGCAGATGGAGTTCCGGCGCATGGTGCGCAAACTCGAGGCGCGCGGCTGGCTGATCGACAGCGATCGGCTTGCCCGGGAGTTCGAAGGCAAGCGTGCGGTAACGCTGCCCTGTCCGGGTCGTCGCGAACACAAGCCCTGGGTGCTCGACAACCTGCCGCTGACCTCGCGCCAGCCCCGCGCATCGCGTCTGGATCAGGATGAAGCCCCCGATGCGCGCGAGTTGGCCGGCTGATGGCGGCAAGCAGCGCAGGTTCGACCATGTCAGCCCAGAAGCTCGGCCCGTTCTTCCTGTCGCCCGGGGTCACCCGTGGCAACGCGCTGGTCTTCTTTTTTGCGGCCCTGCTGAGCATCGGGCTGTTCACCTTTCTGAGCACCATCCAGCCCTACATCCTTACCGAGCACCTGGGCCTGCCCGATGCCGTGCAGGGGCGCGTCAGCGGCGATCTGCTGCTGTGGCAGGAGCTGGTCATCGTTGTGCTGGTCGGCCCGTTTGGCGCACTGTCCGATCGCATCGGCCGCCGCGCGGTGTACATGGCGGGCTTCTTCCTCATCGGCCTGGGTTACGGACTGTATCCCTTTGCCTCCACGGTCAACGAACTGATCGCCTATCGGGTGGTATTCGCCATCGGCGCCGCGGCGGTCACCGCGATGCTGGCCACCGTGCTTGCCGACTACCCGCAGGAGCGCTCGCGCGGCAAATTCGTCGCGGTCGCGTACATGCTCAACGGAGTCGGTGTACTGATCTTCGCGATCCTGCTTGCGCGGCTGCCTGCCTGGTTCGCCGGAATCGCCCCCGATGCGCGTGCCGCCGGTCAGTACTCACTGCTGATCGTGGCCGCGATCGCGGTGGTCGGTGGTCTGGTGTTGCGCGGCCTGCGCGGCGGCGTGCCGGAGGCTGCCCGGAATACCGACAGCATGGTCTCGCTGCTGATGCAGGGCATGGCCGCAGGCAAGAACGCGCGTATCAGTCTGGCCTATGGCACGGCCTTCGTATCGCGTGGCGACCTCGCGGTAGTCGGCACGTTTCTGTTGCTGTGGGCGGTGCAGACCGGGATTGCACAGGGTGCGACCACCGCCGATGCGACCAAACAGGCCGGCATCCTGTTTGCGATCGTGCAGGGCTCGGCACTGCTGTGGGCACCGATCTTCGGCGCGCTGGCCGACAAGCTCGACCGCGTCACGCTCACGGCTGTTGCCATGCTGCTGGCCGGTGTCGGCTACGGACTGATGGCCACTACAACCAACCCGATCGGCGCGGCCGCGATTCCGCTGGCGATCATGCTCGGTATCGGACAGATGAGCGCCATCCTCGCCAGCCAGACGCTCATTGGTCAGGAGGCCCCCGAAGCCCGCCGAGGCTCGGTGCTGGGTGTCTACAGCTTCTTCGGCGCCCTCGGCATCCTGTTTGTCGCCACGATAGGCGGTCGGCTGTTCGACGAGTGGACCCCTGCCGCACCGTTCATTCTCATGGCCATAGGCAACATTCTGCTGGGCCTGTGGGCGCTGGCTGCACGCATCATCGGGACTACGCCGGCTACCCAGCCGGCGCAGCAGAAAAGTTGATCCCCGCGCATGCCCATACTGCTGCTTATCGTCTTCATCGACCTGTTGGGGTTCGGTCTGATCGTGCCCCTGCTGCCGTTCTACGGAGAGCTGCTGGGCGCCTCGCCTGCGATGATCACCTCGGTGATCGCCGTGTACTCGTTGACACAGCTCATTGCTACGCCGTTCTGGGGGCGACTCAGCGATGCTTACGGGCGCAGACCGATCCTGATGATCAGCATGCTCGGTGCGGTTGTGGGCTACATCATGCTGGCCATGGCGCAGAGTCTGTGGATGCTTTTTCTCGCGCGTGCGCTCGGGGGCCTGATGGCCGGAAACATCTCGGCGGCATTCGCCTATGTCACGGACATCAGCAGCGAGAAGGATCGGGCGCGCAGTCTGGGCCTGATCGGTGCGGCCTTCGGACTGGGCTTTACGCTGGGGCCTGCGCTGGGTGGCCTGCTTGCGGGCAACGATCCCGACTCGGCGCGCGCGCTGCTGCCGGCGATCGTGGCCGCCGTGCTGAGCCTGATCGCGTTTCTGGGGGCCTGGTGGTTTCTCGAGGAGAGTCTGCCACCGGAACAACGCAAGCCCTTCATCGGCCGACAGCTCGACGTATCCGTGCCGTTCCGCGGTCTTCTCACCCGTATCGATCTGGGCAGTCTGGTGGCAGCGGCGCTGTTGCTGTCGGCGGCCACGGCGATGATGCAGGCGATCTTTCCAATCTGGGCCAATCACGAGCTGGGCTACGGGCCGCAGACCGTAGGCATGGCGTTTTTTCTGCTCGGCGTGCTGGCCGTGATTTCTCAGGCCGTGCTGATCGGTCCGCTCGCCCAGCGCTTCGGTGCGAAGCGAGTGGCCCTGGCGGGCGCTGTGAGTTGCAGCCTGGGTCTGGTCGTAATGGGAATCTCGGCGACCCATGTGGGTGTCGTGCTGGCTTTGCTACTGGTCGGCGCCGGGTTTGGACTGTTCACTCCCAGCGTTACCACCATGGTGTCACTGAAGGCGGGTCCTGGCGAGCGCGGCGCGGTCATGGGGTCTTACCAGGCGGCGGGCAGCGTGGGTCGGATCATCGGGCCGGCGGTCGCGGGCGTACTGTTTTCGTATGTCGGCAGCCCAGCGCCGTTCGTGCTGGGCGCGCTGCTGGGCATTCCGGCCTTGTGGCTGATCGTGCAGGGTTCACGACCGGGCGTTGCGGAGTTCGAGCCGACAATCTGACTGCGTGAGAAAGGCTGCGGACGATGAGAAATTTCGAAGAAGAATGCATGGATTGCGGATCGCACGGGCTTTCGGCCTGCGGCGTTTTGGCGGCACACGCGTCGCGGTTTTCGGCAGCAACGCCGGACCGCGTGCGTGGGATGTCGGTAACCATTTGGAAGTTTATTCGGGACCACTGGGGAGTCAACTGATGAAAACTACGAGCAGGACCAGGGGATGCCAGCTTGCGCTGGCAGTGTCGGCGGCACTGGGCGCGGGCGCATCGACGTCAGCCTGGGCGCAACAGTCCGAGGCGAGGATCATAGAGGAGATCGTCGTCACCGCCCGCAAGACCGAGGAGAGCGTGCAGGATGTGCCGATTGCGATCTATGCAATCTCCGCACGCGAGATCCAGCGCGAAGGCATCACCGACATTGCAGATATCGCCCAGCTCATCCCGGGGTTCACCTATGACGTGGGCGCATTCGCTCAGGACACGCGTCCGGCTGTACGAGGCATGCAGAACGAACGCGGCCGCCCGAGTGTGGCGGTGCTGATCGATTATGTGGACACCTCCAGTGAGAATCTGGCCACCGCGGGCGGCGGCAGTGCGCTGCGCAGTCGGCTGCTCGATGTCGAGCGCATCGAAGTCGTCAAGGGTCCGCAGACGCTGCTGTATGGACGAAACGCGTTTGGTGGGGCCATCAACTACGTCACCCGGCGGCCCACTTTCGAGTGGGAGGGGCGAGCCGGCTTCGAAGCGGGCACTGACGGGCTTCGCACCATCGATGCGGGGCTTTCCGGACCCATTATCAGTGACCTGCTGGCGTTTCGCGCCTCGGTCACCAGACACGAGTTCGATGGTCACTACACCAATCCCAACACCGGCGCGCAACTCGGCACCGAAGAGACCCTGGGCGGGTCCCTGGCGCTGCTGCTGACACCCAGCGATCGTCTCTCGGTATATGCCCGCTACCAGTACAGCGACGACGTATTCAGTGAACCTGCAACACCCCTGGTATCGCGCAACACCCGGCTCCCGGTGCCCGGTGGCACGTTTGCGGCGGGTCCGCCCGGTTCGCCGCAGCTGCCGTGTCCGGCTGACCTCAGCACGGCTGCACCCGCCGTGTTTACGGCGTGTACCCGCGGTACATTTGTAGGCGAACTCAACGCCACCGAAGCGGACATCGATCTTTCCCCGGATCCGGTGACCGGACTGGCGTTCCCGGGGCTGAAGCAGTTTGCCCGCTTCGGTACTCTGCAGGCTGACTACGAGATCGCCAACGGCACGCTGACCTACGTGGCCGGCTACATGCGCAACACCAGCTACGACCGGTCCGATCCTGATTACACCAATTCCGTTGTCACCAACCCGTTCGCATTTGCGATCAGCGCCATCAATGTCCTGAACTACGACTTCAAGCACAACAGCAATGAGCTGCGCCACGTGGGTGAGTCGGGCAGGCTGCGCTGGATCGCTGGTGTTGCCACGTACAACGAGACCGCGCGCCTCGGCAACGCGGCGCAGTTCTGGCTCCGCAATCCGGCGTCTGCCCTTGCGGGACCGCCGTTCTTTCTTGCCAATCAGCCGATCGGCAACATCAAGCCGATCAACAACCAGGTCCGTCACACTGAGCACTACTCGGGCTTCCTGTCACTGGGCTATGATCTGACAGAGCAGTGGCGCATCACCGGTGAGGGACGCTGGTCGAGTGACGAGATCACCTACACGGTGCCGACCTGGTCGCGTCAGCAGGTGACCTTGCTGCAGCAGGTACCACGGCCGTTCTGTCCGCCGGAATCCGACCCTGCCAACAATTATCCCAACGTTGGTTACGACTGCACCTGGACGGATACGCTCAAGAGCACCGTGTTCACCCCGCGAGCGATCGTCGAGTACAAAGCTACCGACAATATGATGATGTACGGCTCGATCGCCAAGGGCTTCAAGCCCGGCGGCATCGCCGCCAACGAGGCGACGACGCCTGACGGCCAGCGCTACGACCAGGAGACCGTCTGGGCCTACGAAATCGGCGCGAAGACCGACTGGCTGGACAACCGGCTCAGGCTCAACGGTGCGATCTACTTCAACGACTACGAGGACCAGCAGATTGGCATCCAGCAGCGACCGCCAGGCAGCATCACGGATATCCCCGGCATCACCAACGCCGGACAGGTTGAAGTGTTTGGTCTGGAACTCGACATGCTGTGGCAGGCAAGCGATAACCTGACGGTCTCGCTCGGCTATGCCTACACCGATGCGGAGTTCAAGGAGTTCATCCAGGGTCAGACGGGATCCTCGCCGCTGAACAAGGCTGAAGCCGGCAACATCGAGGCCGACTATTCAGGCAACAAGGTCGGCAAGAGTCCGCGCAATGCCTGGAATTTCTCGACCGAGTATCGCCGGCAGTTCGGTGCCACCGACTATGACTGGTATGGCCAGTTCTCAGGGCTGTACCGCTCGCAGCGATTCCTCGACGAATCGAACCTGGCCTTCCTGCCGTCGTATGCGCTGTTCAATTTGCGACTCGGGCTGGAAAGCGATCGCTTCTCGCTGATCGGCTACGTCGACAATCTGTTTGACGATGACAAGGTCAAGAGTGCCCAGCGCACCATCGACCTGGGCAACCCGGATGGCTTCGCACCGGGACGTGCGTTTCTGCTGCACCTGCCGCAGCCGCGCACGGTTGGCATTCGCCTGAACGCCAACTTCTAGACGCCATCTGTTTGACGGCGACACGGGCCGACCGGTTTACCGGTCGGCCCGCTTTTTCCAGGATCTCGAGAGGACATGATCATGAGCAGCCAGGAGTTCGTGGCTTTCGAGGCCGGGGATGTGATCGTGGGTGCCACACGCCTCGATAATCCCGAGGATGATCACGCGGGACAGGGGCGCATGCTTCAATATGACGCGCAACTCAATCTGAAGGCCACCTGCCTGGTCGATGACACTACCTATGTGATCGCCGGCCTGGCGTTCGATCCGCATCACGCACTGTGGGCCTTCGACTATCAGGCGCACAAGGTGCTGTGCTTCGATGCGCAGGGCAGGCGTACGCCGGCGCCGGACCTGGGTGATCGCTCCTACTCCAACATCCTGTTCGCACGCGACGGCTCGATGCTTCTGGGCGAACATCTCGTCGGCAGCGAATCAAGCGTCCCGCTGAAAACCAGGCTGCACATCTCGCCCGAGACCGGCCGTTTTGGCGATGGCCATGTCTTTCGCTTTGACCAGGGGGGGCGTCTGTTGGCCGAGTATGCCACCCAGACACACGGCGGCCTGGGAGGCTTTCTGGGTGTCACGATGACCGCGCTTTCGGCAGACGAGCGCACTTTATTTTACGTCTCCGAGACCGGCCCGCGACTGATGCGCTTCGATCTCGTGGACGACCGGCAGTTGCCCGATCTGGTGACGTACGCGGAAGGGGAGCGAGAAATGTTCTTCGATATCGCGCTGCATGCCTCCGGAAATCTTTTGGCGCTGCGCGGCAATCGGCTTGAGGAAATCGACACGCAGAGCGGCGCGCTGCTTGGCACGCATGGGTTGCCGGGCTTCGGATGGGCAACGTTGTGTACGTGCGCCGATGGCGACAGTGTGCTGACCACGAACTTCTTTACCGGTGAGCTGCTGCGCTATTCGTTGTCGACGCGCAGCGTACTGGCACAGGTAAAGATCGACGACGCCCGCCGTTCACTGGCCGGGGTGGCGGAGTTCCCGATCGCGTGATTTTGGTTGGTCTGCCGACGATCGGCTGGCCGCAGTGTTCTTTCATTCTTTAGGTTCTGGAGCGCGAGATGCTGAGTGCCCTGTTCATAGTCTTCGCGCTGGTGCATGTCGCGATCCTGGTCTGGACGATCCGCTTCTGGCGCCAAACGCGCTCGTCGACGGTGCTGATGGCGATGATGCCGCTGTTGCTGCTCTGGTACGACTGTCTGATCATCGGCACCGGGCGATGGCTGGGCCCCAGCGACCTTCTCTATGCGCTGAGCCTGCCGCGCTACTGGGCGCACTGGCTGTTCACGCCCCTGTGGATCATCGCTGCGGGTGGCATGCTGCGTCTGGCCGGTGTCGCCTGGGCGAAACCTCGCTGGGTCATGGGCAGCTTCTGTGTGCTTGCGGTGGCCCTGATCGCGATGGAGATTCCGTTGTTCTTCACGCTGGAGTTGCGGCCCGTGTGCTTCATGGACACCGTGCGCTACGCAGAAGCGGTCAGTGCCAATGCCCTGTGTTTTGCTGATCAGGAGGTGGTGCGCAGCAGCGGTCCACCGCTGGCGCCCGTGATCACCAACGTCATCCTGCTCATCAGCGGCGGCTTCATCTGGGCCCGGCTGCGCTGGCCGTGGCTCTCGCTCGGTTCGGTGGCGATGTTCGTTGCCGCCGGCGTCCCTGCCAGCCTGGCCAGCCCGGCAATCGGCAATCTCGGCGAAATTGTGCTGGCGGTCTCCATCCTTGCGACGATACGCTTGCTGCTCGATGAAGATGCCGTGGCAGCGCGCCGGACACGCAGGCAAGCCTTAGCATGAGAATTCTGAAGCTGATCGTCGGCGGCATTGCGGGCCTCATCGCGCTGCTGGCACTCATCGGCAGTGCGCTGTATCTGAGTGATCCGTGGCTGTGGAAACGCTACGCCACCTCGCTGCAGGGACTGGACGTCACGAACGTCGCCTGGCGAAGCCCGGCTGAGCCGGTGCCAGGCGGCGTTGCGCGGCTGCGCGAGGATGTGGTCAATGGCATCTCGGCCGACGCGTTGCGGGAGGCTATGGCTTACGCCGAGCAGACCGAGAGCTTCGCATTGCTGATCCATCATCGCGGCGCGCTGGTCGTCGAGCGCTACTGGGGCGGACATGGTCCTGACTCGCGCTTTGATACCGCCTCGATGCACAAGAGCGTGATGGCGCTGCTGCTTGGTATTGCGATCGACGAAGGACACATCGGCAGCATCGACGATCCGGTGGGCCGATACGTGGCGGAGTGGGCGAACGAGCCGCGCGGTGAGATCACCTTGCGGCAGCTGGCCACGATGAGCAGTGGGCTGCTGGTGGAAGCCTTCCGGCCCAGCCCGTTCAGCAAGGGCATGCAGCTGGTCATCGGCAGCAACATCGATGAACTGGCGCTGTCGCTGCCGCTCGATGAACCGCCCGGCACGCGCTTCGATTACCTGAACTTCAGCTCGCAGGTGCTGGGTATCGCCCTGACACGTTCGGTGGGCATGCGCTACGCGGAGTATCTTTCGCAGCGCCTCTGGCAGCCGCTGGGTGCGCCGGACACGGCCGTCTGGCTGGACCGCGAAGACGGCTCGCCCCGGACCTTCTGCTGTCTGCTGGCAAGTGCACCGGCCTGGATGCACGTGGGCGTGCTGATGCTCAATCAGGGTCGTGTCGACGGTCAGCAGGTCGTGCCGGCCCAGTGGCTGACGGAGATGACCACGCCCTCGGCACTGAATCCCAACTACGGGCTGCAGGTATGGCTGGGCTCGCCGGCCAGCGGGGTGCGAACCTATAATCGCCAGAGCACGCTGGAGGTACCACACTCCGAACCCTATCTCGCCGACGACGTGGTGTTTCTCGATGGTGCAGGGGGCCAGCGTGTCTACGTCATTCCCAGTGCCCAGCTTGTGATCGTGCGCATTGGCAAATCACGCATGGACTGGGATGACGCCGTGCTGCCGAACGCATTGCTGCGCGGCAGGGTAGCGGCCGAGACCTTGCCCGCCGCGCCGGCTGCGGACGCACCGGCGACGATGACCGATCAGCTTCCTGATGCCTAGGGTTGCACGCCAGCCTTCTCGCTGAGGACATCATCGGTACCGAGTGCTGCAAGAGCGGCCAGGAAGCGTGCCGTGTTCTCGTCAGTAGGCCCGCCCTTGATCAGCACCAGCGGCTGGCGCCGGGCATCGGCGATCACCAGCGTCGGCTCCTCATCGATCTCGATGCCGGCGCTGGCCGCGAAGGCCGCCGAGTCGCCGACGTAGAGCACCGCTGCCTGTGACAGCGGGACCCGTCCATCGAACAGCCTGCGCACCGCGCGCCGGATGACACCGCGAATGAAGCGCGGGGGATTTTCGATTACCGGGAAGTGATAGGCCCGCAGGCTTTCCGTCAGAATGGCGCGCTCATCCAGCCACGTCTGCCAATCCAGCAGGAGGTTCTGCTGGATCTCGCCGTTGGCCTGCGAGGTGCTGATCGCCAGGCCGATGATGACCAGTGGCTCGCCGCGCATGTCGTCGGGAAACACGAACGCATCACCGGACATGGCCTGGGCTTCAACGCGCTGGAAGCTGCCCGCAGGCGAGCTGGCAACGCAAATCTGCGCGCAGGTGCCGAGCGCGAGGGTCAACACGGCGCCGGCGATGATCGCCCTGAACATGGCATGTCTCCCGGAATCCCGAATGGCGTTTCGAACATTGTAAGTCTGGCAGCTGTCGGACGTATGTAGTGGCCACCCTGTAGTCAGCAGCCCCACCCGAAGGCTGACAGGCTAAATTGACACCCCGGCATTTCATGCTACTGTCGGGCGCGTGTTCCGCGCACCGGCCCTCCGGCGCATGCGCGTAGCAGCACTTCACCTGGCAGGGGATGTTTTTGGCAGCATTGATCCGTCCACACGGCGAGCCGGTCACCGGCCGCGCACAACCCCACGCGGTAGTGATCGGCAGCGGCTTCGGTGGACTCGCCGCGGCCGTGCGCCTCGGGGCCAGGGGCTATCGCGTGAGCGTGCTCGAGAAACTCGACGCGCCCGGCGGACGCGCTTACGTGTTCCGTCAGGACGGCTACACCTTCGACGCCGGGCCCACGATCATCACCGCGCCGTTTCTGCTCGAGGAACTCTGGGCGATGTGTGGACGCAGTCTGGCCGACGATGTGGACCTGCGTGCCATCGAGCCGTTCTATCGCATCCGCTTCGAGGATGGCGAACACTTCGACTGCAGCAGTGATCCCGCGGCGATGCGCGCCGAGGTCGCACGGCTGTCGCCGGACGATGTAGCCGGTTACGAACGCTTCATTCGGGCCAGCGAAGAAATCTTTCGCGTTGGCTTCGAGCAGCTCGGGCATGTCGCCTTCGACAACTGGACCGACATGGCCCGGGTGCTGCCCGAGCTGATTCGTCTGCAAAGCTACCGCACCGTGTTCGGCATGGTCGCGAAGTACGTCGCAGACCCGCGGCTGCGTCAGGTGCTGAGTTTTCATCCGCTGCTGGTCGGCGGCAATCCTTTCAGCACCACGTCGGTGTACTGTCTGATCGCGTTCCTGGAGCGTCGCTGGGGCGTGCATTTCGCGATGGGCGGCACCGGCGCCCTGGTCGCAGGCCTGGTCGACCTGATTCACGGCCAGGGCGGCTCGGTGCTGTGCAATACGGAAGTCTCCTCCATCACGGTGGAGGGACGACGGGCCACCGGTGTCGAGCTGGCCTCGGGCGAGCGCATCGCTGCCGACATCGTGGTATCGAATGCTGACTCTGCCTGGACCTACCGCCATCTCGTGCCCGCCGCCTCGCGCAGGCGCTGGACGGATCGGCGCCTGGCGCGCGCGCGCTACTCGATGAGCCTGTTTGTATGGTACTTCGGCACCAATCGACGTTATGAGGATGTGCCTCACCACATGATCCTGCTCGGCCCGCGCTACCGCGAGCTGCTCGCCGACATTTTCGATCGAAAAGTCCTGGCCAAGGACTTCAGCATGTACCTGCACCGACCCACGGCCACCGATCCCTCGCTGGCACCGCCCGGCTGCGATGCGTTCTATGTACTCTCGCCGGTGCCGCACCTGGAAGCGAACGTCGACTGGACGACCCGCGCCGAGCCCTATCGGCAGGCACTTGCACGGGCGCTCAGCGAAAGCGTTCTGCCGGGACTCGACGATGCGGTGGTCAGTTCACGGTTGATGACACCGCTGGATTTCCGCGACCGGCTCAATTCGGTCAACGGTGCTGCGTTCGGCCTTGAACCTGTGCTCACGCAGAGCGCCTGGTTTCGTCCCCACAATCGCAGCGAGGAGCTCGAGCGCCTCTATCTCGTCGGCGCGGGCACGCACCCGGGCGCCGGTCTGCCAGGCGTCATTTCATCGGCCAGAGTGCTCGATACGGTGGTACCGGATGCAGCGGCGCTGGCCTGATACCGAGCACGCGGCGCCCGCGGATCATGCCGCGTGTCGTGCGCTGCTGTGCGATGGCTCACGCTCGTTTTTTGCAGCCTCGCTGTTTCTGCCGCTGCCAGTGCGCGACGCGGCCACCGCGCTCTATGGTTTCTGCCGCCTGGCCGATGATGCCGTGGACCTCCAAGCCGACCGCGCACGCGCCCTGCGTGAACTCGAACACAGGCTCGAGCGCATTTTCAACGGCCGACCCGCACCGATCGCCGCCGACCGCGCGTTTGCCGACGTCGTGGCGCGCTTCGCGATTCCGCGCGAGTTGCCGGCCGCACTGCTCGAGGGCTTTGCCTGGGACACCCAGTCGCGCCGCTATGCGGGCATCGGGGATCTGGAGGCCTACGGCGTGCGTGTGGCCGGCACGGTCGGCGTGATGATGTCACTGCTGATGGGTGTGCGCTCGGCCGATGCACTGGCCCGGGCCTGTGACCTGGGCGTGGCGATGCAGTTGACGAACATCGCACGTGATGTCGGTGAGGATGCCCGCGCTGGACGACTTTATCTGCCACTGGACTGGCTGGCGGAGGCGGGGATCGATGCCGGGGCATTCCTTCACGCGCCGCGTCACAGTGCGGCGCTCGGCGAAGTGGTGGCGAGATTGCTGGCGGCCGCCGATGTGCTTTATCAGCGCGCCGAGTCGGGCATCGATGCCTTGCCGCGGCGGTATCGCGCGGGCATTCGTGCCGCACGCTGGCTGTACGCAGAGATCGGCCGCGAGGTCGAACGCCAGGGTCTGGATGCCGTCAGCACCCGCGCGGTGGTTCCGGGCTGGCGCAAGGCGCAGGTATTGCTGCGCGTGCTCACCGCAGGCGATGTCGATGTCGGGCAACTCGAAGATGCGCCAGTCCCCTCGGCACGCTTTCTCGTCGAGGCTGCCGTGGCTGCGGGACTCGATGACGAGGCCGATGTGCCGGTGGGCGGGATCGAAGGCCGCGTCAGCTGGCTGGTGGAACTGTTCCATCGCCTCGATGAACGCCAGCGCCAGCAGGCAGGGGCGTCGGGCACCGCGGCCGCCGCAGGTCTGAAGCTCCAGGGCCAGACGCGTTGAATACTTCCTGGCTGCTGTTCATCGAACTGCTTGTGGTGTTCGGTGCAGTATTCGGTCTGGGTGCGCGCGAGTTGCTTGTGCTGCGACGCGAGCGCAAGGCGGATGCTGCTTCGCTGCGTTCCACCCAGGACAACGTGGGCGAATGAACTGACCGTCGGACCCTTCGGGTTCAGCGCCGCGCGCGCCGCGGCATTCTGAACGGCAGCATGCACTGCACGATCGGCTGGGTAAATCGCGTCAGCGAAAGGCTTTCGTGCACGGCGGTGACCTCATGGCCCAGCAGTTGCGTGGTCAGCAATGAGCGGGCGTAGAAGGGCGTGTCCTCGAGTGTGCGCAACACACATACCTTGCCGTCTTGTGCACGCGTCGCGCGGGCCACGCGCCAGCCACTGCGCGGCAGCGCCACCAGTTCCGGGGCCGGGAAGTCCTGCACGCTGCCATCTGCGCCAAAGTGCAACGCCAGCAATCGTTCATCAGCGGCTGCGCGCGTGCGCGCCTCGTACAGGACGGCGCTTGAACCGTCGGGCAGGCGCGCCCGCGACCAGTCCCAGTCCGTGAAACCGCGCTCGAGTGGCTCGCTGCCGAAATTGC
>JBGTIC010000319.1:0-2293 GCA_041745895.1 Gammaproteobacteria bacterium | reverse complement strand
CGAGGGTTGCGCGACACTCGACATGCACCCGGCGCATCTCGCCGGAGGCCAGGCGCACCGTGGCATAAGTGCCCTCGCGGGCCGCCAGCTGCACACTGGTACCGGCCGAGCGCGCCAGCTGGGCACCCTTGCCGGGCTTGAGCTCCACACAGTGAATGGTGGAACCGACCGGGATATTGCGCAACGGCATCGAGTTGCCGGCGCGAATCGGTGCGTCGCTGCCCGAGCGCAGTTCGTCACCGGCCTTCACGCCACGCGGCGCGACGATATAGCGGCGTTCGCCGTCACGGTAGACCAGCAGGGCGATGTGCGCGGTGCGGGCCGGATCATATTCCAGGCGCTCGACACGTGCGGCGATACCGTCCTTGTCGCGACGGAAGTCGATGTCCCGCAGCAGGCGCTTGTGACCACCACCCTTGTGACGGGTGGTGATGCGACCGGCGGCGTTGCGGCCGCCCGTGCGCTTCGTGCCGGACACCAGCGCCGAGTGAGGTGCACCCTTGTGCAGCTCCGGCGAGGTGACCTTGACGACGAAACGGCGGCCGGCAGAGGTCGGTTTGGCTTTTTGTACTGGCATGGCTGTATTCCTCGCGACCTGGCCTATTCGGCATCCAGGAAGTCGATGTCCTGACCTTCGGCCAGGCGCACATAGGCTTTCTTCCAGTCCGAGCGCTTGCCCTGCAGGGCCCCGAAGCGCTTGGCCTTGCCCTTGATCAGCACGGTGGACACGCCGGTGACGCTGACCTCGAAGAGCATCTCCACAGCCTTGCGGATCTCGGCCTTGGTGGCGTCGCGGCGAACCCTGAACACCACCTGGTTGGCGCTGTCGGCGAGCGTGGTGCTCTTCTCGGACACGTGGGGCCCGATGATCACCTGCATCAGCCGTTCCTGGCGGGCCACAGCACTCATGACAGTTTCTCCTCGATGAGCTTCACGGCCGGCACGGTCATCACCACCTTGGCGTAACGTGCGAGGCTGACCGGGTCGATCTCATGCGCTGCCAGCACCTCGATGCCGTGCAGATTACGCGCGGCCAGGAAGAGCTTCTCGTCAAACGCTTCGACAACGATCAGCGCGTCGTTCAGCTCGAGCTCGCGCAGCTTCTGCACGACCAGCTTGGTCTTGGGGGCCTCGACCGCGAAGCTCTCAACCAGCACCAATCGCTCCTGCCGGACCAGCTCCGAGAGCATGGCCTTCAGGGCACCGCGGTACATCTTGCGGTTGACCTTCTGGCTGTGGTCGCGCGGCTGGGCGGCAAAAGCACGTCCGCCACCGACCCAGATGGGGCTGCGAATGGTGCCGGCACGCGCACGCCCGGTGCCCTTCTGGCGCCAGGGCTTGATGCCACCGCCACGCACTTCGGCGCGGGTCTTCTGTGCCTTGGTGCCGGCGCGCGAGGCCGCCATATAGGCGGTCACGACCTGGTGCACCAGGGGCTCGTTGTATTCGATGCCGAAAGTGGCATCGGAGAGCTGAACCGATCCGTTACCGCCAGCGGCATGCAGCTTGAGTTCCATGACTGCTCCTTAAGCCTGCGCCGGCTTCTTGACTGCGGGACGCACGATGACCTGGCCGCCCGGCGCACCGGGAACCGCACCGCGGATCAGCAGCAGGTTACGCTCGGCATCCACGCGTACGACCCGAAGGTTGATCGCGGTACGCCGCACGTTGCCCATGTGGCCGGCCATCTTCTTGCCCTTGAAAACCCGACCGGGGGTCTGGTTCTGGCCGATGGAGCCCGGGGCACGATGCGACAGCGAGTTGCCGTGCGTGGCGTCCTGGGCTGCGAAATGGTGCCGTTTGATGACACCCGCAAAGCCCTTGCCGCGGGTCGTGCCGACCACATCGACAAACTGGCCGTCGGCGAAGATGTCGACCTTGAGCTCTGCACCAGGTGCGAGCTCCGCGCCCTCGCCTTCGGCGAGACGGAATTCCCACAGGCCCTCACCGGGTGCGACCTCGGCGGCGGCAAACTGCCCGAGCATCGGGCGGGACAGGCGCTGGGGCTTCTTCGCACCCATGGTCACCTGGATGGCGCGGTAGCCATCGGTTTCCGGCGCGCGCACGCGCGTCACCCGGTTGGGCAATGCCTCGATCACGGTCACCGGCACCGAGGCACCGTCTTCCATGAACACGCGCGTCATGCCGCGCTTGCGGCCAACAAGACCGATACTCATCTTTGTTCCTCTATCACCGTGCCCACTTCGATTGGTGGACACTGTGCCGGGCGAACCCGGCTCAACCCGGCAAACAGCCGGTTCACGAAGGGCGTCAGGCCTGGCGGCCACACTTA
>JBGTIC010000318.1:0-3191 GCA_041745895.1 Gammaproteobacteria bacterium | reverse complement strand
GTGGCGCCGAGGTGGCGTGCCGTTGCGCGACCGAACACCACGAGGTCAAGCAGCGAGTTCGACCCGAGTCGATTGGCGCCGTGCACCGAGACGCAGGCCGCCTCTCCGGCGGCGTACAGTCCCGGCACGATCGTGTCGGGCTCGCCGTTTGCCAGCGTGACGACCTCGCCGGTGTACTTGGCCGGGATGCCGCCCATGTTGTAGTGCACGGTTGGCAGCACCGGAATCGGCGCCTTGGTGACATCCACCCCGGCAAAGATACGGGCGGTCTCCGCGATGCCCGGCAGGCGCTCGTTGATCACATCAGCCCCGAGGTGCTCGAGATGCAGATGGATGTGATCGCGTTTGGCCCCGACGCCGCGGCCTTCGTTGATCTCTATGGTCATCGAGCGCGAGACGACATCACGTGAAGCCAGATCCTTGGCGTTGGGGGCATAGCGCTCCATGAAACGCTCACCTTCGGAGTTGGTCAGATAACCGCCCTCGCCGCGCACACCCTCGGTGATCAGACACCCTGCGCCGTAGACGCCGGTCGGATGAAACTGCACGAACTCCATGTCCTGCAAGGGCAGACCTGCGCGCAGCACCATCGCGTTGCCATCACCGGTGCAGGTGTGGGCGGAGGTACACGAGAAATATGCCCGACCATAGCCACCGGTGGCCAGCACCACAGCCTGGGCCCGGAAGCGGTGCAATCGGCCGGTGGCCATCTCCCAGGCGATGACGCCGCGGCACATGCCGCCTTCCATGATCAGGTCGAGCGCGAAGTACTCGACGAAGAACTGTGCGTCGTGCTTGAGGGCCTGCTGATAGAGCGTGTGCAACATCGCGTGGCCGGTGCGGTCGGCAGCCGCACAGGTGCGCTGCGCCGTGCCGCGGCCATTGTGTGTGGTCATGCCACCGAATGGCCGCTGGTAGATACGCCCGTCTTCGGTGCGCGAGAACGGCACGCCGTAGTGCTCCAGTTCGATGACCGCGTCCGGGGCTTCCTTGCACATGTACTCGATGGCGTCCTGATCGCCGAGCCAGTCCGAACCCTTGACGGTGTCATACATGTGCCAGCGCCAGTCGTCCTCACCCATGTTGCCCAAAGCTGCCGAAATCCCGCCCTGGGCGGCGACGGTGTGGCTGCGCGTGGGGAAGACCTTGGTCAGACAGGCGGTCTTGAGGCCCTGCTCGGCCAGCCCGAAGGTGGCGCGCAGGCCGGCACCGCCCGCACCCACCACGACGACGTCGCAACGATGATCGATGAACTCATAGTCGGCCGTCATGGCGTCACTCCGAACGATATCCTGAGCACGGCGAACATCCCTGCCACCGCGGCGGCGTAAAACACGAACGTCACAAGCACCAGCCCGGTAATTTTCAACCCGCTTGCCTTGACATAATCCTCGATGACCACCTGTACGCCCAGGCGCGCGTGGTAGGCCATCGTCGGCAGCAGCAGCAGCAGACCGATGGTGTTGAGCGGGGCAGCAATCCAGGCGCTGACATCAAGGTACTCGATGCCGGGCAAACGCGTCAGTGACCAGGCAAACCAGGGACCCAGGATGACCAGGCCAAGCGCACTGACCCGCATTGACCACCAGTGGCCGGGCCCTTCCTTGGCCGCTCCCAGTCCCAGTACCCGACCAAGCGGAGAACGCAGACTCATGGGCACACCCTCACCCGCCACCAGCCAGCAACAGCCAGAATCCCAGCGTGAGCAAGGCGGTGGCAAACACAACCGTCCAGCCGCTGACGATGACCTGGCGGATCTCGAAGCCGACACCGGCATCCCAGAACAGGTGACGGATGCCGTTACACAAGTGGTAGAAAAAGGCGAACGACACGGCGATCAGCAGCACCCTGATCGACCAGTGGCCGAAGAAGCCCTGCGCGCTGGCGTAGGCTTGCGGCCCACTTGCGGCGGTCACCAGCCAGGCGACCAGCAACAGGCTCGATGCGGCCAGCAGCAGACCGCTGAAGCGGTGGAAGATCGACAAGACCGTTGTGATCTGGGGCCTGTACACCTGCAGATGCGGTGACAGCGGGCGTTGGCCGTGAGCCATGGTCGCTCCTTCAGCTTTCTTCAATTGAACATTCGCGCTGCAGGCGACGACCGGATTCTGGGCGCTGCCTGCGTTCTAGAAGTCGATGCAGCGGCCGTTCTTCTCCCAGTCACCGTAGCGGGTCGGCTCCGGGCCTGACGGCCCACCCACTTCGACTGGAGGCTCAAGACCGCCCACTGCAGGGACGGCGCGTGCACCGGCTTGGGGAGAGACCTCTCCCCGGACAGGCTGTGGGCGACTCTCGGGCTTCCATACCCGTGGCTCCGCAGCCTTGCCGGTGCCTGCATTCCCTGCGTCTTCCGTCATCCGGCTATTATGACGGAGTTCGCCGTTTTTTTCATCTGACTCAGCCCGGAGGAAACCCATGGACCAGCGTGACTGGGGGCGCGTCTGCGTGGCAGGTGACGACGCGCTTGGGTTGCTGCAAGGCCAGCTGACACAGGACGTTACCCTGGCCGGATCAGCGTTCGCACCCATGGCCGCCTGGTGCAATCCCCAGGGCCGCGTGCTGAGCATCTGCCGACTGCTAAGCGTCGAACCCGCACGCATCGATCTGCTGATGCCCGCGGCACTGACCGCGGCAGTCACCAGCAAGCTGGGCATGTATGTCCTTCGCGCACGTGTAAAGGTCAGTGACGAAGGTGGCGGGTGGCGCAGTGTAGTCGTAACAGGCGCTCAGGCGCGGCAGCGCAGTATCGAGATTGCCGGCGGGGCCGGCGCGGCCACACACACCCGGCATTGCTGGTGGATACGCCTGCCCGGGAATGCTGATGCAATCGAAGTCGTGGGCCCGGCCGTGGCCATCGAGGCGCTGGCATTCCCCGACGCCGACGTGCTCAGCCGCCCGCAGTGTGGCCTGCCTGTCGTCGTGCCTGAAACCCAGGGCAGTTTCGTGCCGCAGATGCTCAACCTCGACCTGATCGGCGCCGTGAGCTTTCGCAAGGGGTGTTACTCGGGCCAGGAAATCATCGCCCGCACGCAGAACCTCGGACGCATCAAGCGACGCATGGCCTTGTATGCCTGCGGGGACCAGGCGCTGCCCGCGGCAGGCGAAAAACTCATGCACGCTGGCGAGACGGCGGCTGAGGTCGTGGATGCCAGCGCCGGCCGGACGCTGGCCGTGGTCAGCCTGCGCCACGC
>JBGTIC010000317.1:0-5219 GCA_041745895.1 Gammaproteobacteria bacterium | reverse complement strand
GGGTGTCGACCAGCGCCCGCTCGAGCGCCTGCGCGGCGAGCGTCTGCCTGCCGATCTCGATCGGGCGAGGGTGCGCCCCGACTGGTCGGCGCTCAACGAAGAGCTCTATCGCAGCGAGAGTGTTACTCGCGCCGAGGCGTCTCGCAGGCTGGGTCGTGAGTTGCTTGCGGGTCGCCAGACCGGTCGAAGGCCGGCGCGGATGCCACCTCAGTGACCCGATGTCCGCTCATCGCGCATGCGCCGCATCTCTTCACGCAGCGCCAGTACGTCGGCGTGAAGCTGGCGGTTTTCATTGCGCAGCGCATTGATGTCCCGGTGAAGATCGGTGCTTTCAGCATGAACCACGCTGCTGATCTCCTCGACCTCCTGCTGGTGATGGGTATCGTGCAGCGTCTGCATGGTGTTGACGATCACGGCGATGAACAGGTTGAGCACCGTGAATGTCGCCAGCAGGATGAAGGGCACGAAGAACACCCACGCATAGGGGTGCAGTTCCATCACCGGACGGGCAATGCCCATTGACCAGCTCTCCAGTGTCATGACCTGGAACAGCGTGTACATCGATGCACCGAGGCTGCCGAACCACTCCGGGAAATCGGCCGCGAACAGGCCTGTGGCGATCACCGCGAAGACATAGAACATCAGCGCCAGCAGCCCGAAGATCGAGATGATGCCGGGCACGGCCTTCAGCAGCGCCTCGACGATGAATCGAAGCTTGGGCACCATCGACACCAGGCGCAGCAGCCGCAGTACGCGCAGCACCGCAAGCGGGCCGCTGGTCGGCACCAGGGCGATGCCGACAACAATGAAGTCGAACACATTCCATGGGTTGCGAAAAAAGCCCAGGCGATGTGCGAACAGCTTCACCAGGATCTCGATGACGAACACGCCGAGGATCACCCGATCCGCGGTGATCAGGATGTCGCCGGCAAGCGCCATCGCTGCCGGTGAGGTTTCCAGACCGAGGATCGCCGCGTTGAGCATGATCAAACCAATGATGATGCGCTGCAGCCGCGGTGACTCGATCCAGCCACCCGCACGTGCGCGCATCGTGCTTGCGTCTTGCATGTGACGTTCCTTCGTCAGGTTTGATCGGTATGCAGCGCCGTCAGCTGCCGGCGGGTGTGCCCAGGATACGATTCACTTCGATGAAGTAGCCGTCCGGATCCCAGAACGCACTGAACAGCACTGGTATCACGCCGCCATCGGCGGCCGGATACTCGATTCGCGTGGGTGGCGTGGCGACGGTCACCCCGGGCGTGGCTTCGATCCTGCTGAAACGCTCTTCCAGGTCCGTGGCGTTGATGACGATGATCACATCGCCCGGCATCGCGCGCCGGTTCTCGGGCGGCGGCACCGGCTCCGCCAGATTCAGTCGCTGCATCAGTCCTATGGCGCCGATGAAGGTGTCGTTCGCGCGCAGCAGTACCAGACGCGTGGTCGGTGGAGTCGCATTACCTTCTGCATCGGTGCCGCCCCCCAGCAGTTCGTCGTAGATGACCGTGAGCCCGAGCGCGTCCCGGTAGACCGGAAGTGAACGTTCAATATCGCGCACCAGCAGTGTCGTGCGGCGCACATCCACCGGGATGCGATCCTCCTCAGGCACTGGCGCCGCAGCCAGAGGCAGCGACAGCACGAGGGCCATTGAAAACGCCAAGGCCATTGAGTTCAGGCGGGTCAGGGTGCTCGCGCAGCGCTTGATCATCGAACGTCGTCCTTGGGCAGAAACACGGGGCAGTTCATGTGCCGAAGGCCTGTGAGATCGCCTCGATGCGCGCCTGCGGACCAGCGGCGGCCTCGCGTACCGTCACACAGGCCGGCAGGCCGGCCTGTATCAGCGCCAGCGTCTGGCTGCGCACGATCGAGCCATGCCAGTCGATCAGCACGCAGGGGACCTCGAGGCCTGCGAAATTCTCGTTGCGCTCGGCGTGAAAGGCCAGGCGATAGGCCCGGTCGTAGTTGCTGCCGGCGAGCTGGTAATGCAGGGCCATGGCCTGAATCACCTCCACGGGTGGAGTCGGGCGCTGTAGCTGGTGTTCGGCCGCCTCCGAAAACCAGGGGAAGGCCACGAACTGACGCCGCACGACCTCCCAGATCTGTGCCAGGTGACTGCCATCGGCGCAGGGCGAGAGGTCCGGGAAGTAGCGATCCTCCCAGGCGGCGATGTCGGTATCGGTGAACAGGCCACAGTTGTCGAGCACCAGGCGCGTGACGCGGGCCGGGTCCGTGCGCGCCATGACCAGGGCAATCTGCCCACCGGTCGCACTGCCGTACAGTGCAAAGCGCCTGATGCCGAGGTTGTCGGCGGCGGCGAATAGCGCGGTTGCATAGTCCTGAAGTGACTCCGCCGGCCGGGGCAATGGATCGGACATGCCGTAGCCGGGCGTGTCCAGCGCGAGCGTTCGCCAGTTCGGTGCCAGGGCTCGTTGATGCTCGATAAGAAAAGCCGAGGACAGGGGGCTTGCGTGCAGCATCAGCAGCGGCGCGCCGTGGCCGAGCATGCGCCCGTGCACCTGGCCGCCGGGGGTCGTGGCATACAGCCGCTGCGGTTGCACAGACACCCGCGGCTACTCGGAGTCGATGCCCAGCGCGCTGAGCACGCGCGCTTCGGGATAGCCGTCAGCAATCCAGCCTTCGCTGTGCTGGAAGTCGCGGATCGCGCCCCGCGTCGCCGGGCCCATGATGCCGTCAGGTGTGCCGCTGTCGAAGCCACGTGCATTCAGACCCGCCTGCAGTGTCATCACCTGGTCGCGGCTCAAGCGGGCCGCATCTGCGGGCGGCGCATTGCGCAACTCCGGTGCGCCGGCAATGCGATCGGCAAGCAGGCCCACCGTCAGGGCGAAGAATTCGGAGCGATTCCAGCGCATGATGACGTGGAAGTTGTCGTAGACGAGAAACTTCGGTCCGCGGTGACCGGCAGGCACCAGCAGGGCGGCCTGCATGTCGGTACCCGGCAGCGCGCGCCCACTCGTGTCGCGAACGCCCAGGCGTTGCCACTCGGCCAGCGGCCGGCGCGTGGCGCGTCCGGCCAGCGTGTAGTCGAAGTCCTCCGGCAGCGTTACCTCGCGCCCCCAGCGCTGACCGGTTTCCCAGCCAATGCCGCGGAGGAAGTTCGCCGCCGAGCTCAGGGCATCCGGCACGCTGTTCCACAGATCGATACGCCCGTTGCCGTCGCCGTCCACGGCATAGCGCAGGTACACCGAGGGCATGAACTGCGTGTGGCCCATGGCGCCTGCCCACGAGCCGATCATGTCGGCAGGCTCGACATCACCGCGCTCGACCAGGCGCAGGGCATCGAGCAGTTCGCGAGAGAAGTAGTCGCCGCGCCGGACATCGCAGGCCAGCGTCGCCAGTGCATCGATGGTCGGGATATTGCCGAACATTCGCCCGAAGTTCGTCTCCACCGCCCAGAACGCGAGCAGGTAATGGCCCGGCACGCCCTGTTCGCGCGTGATCCGTGCCAGCAAGCTTGAATGCTCAGCGGCCAGCGCCTGCCCGCGTTCCACCTGTGCCGGCGTGATGCGCAGTCCCAGGTAGCGCGCGAAGGTGTCGGTGAACTCCGGCTGCCGCCGGTCGGCATCGATGACGCGCTGCGTGTAGCTCGCCGATGCCAGCGTGCGTGTCAGCGTTGCCGCGCCGATGCCCTGCGCCCGGGCACGTTCACTCAAGGCCGCGATACAGGCGGGAAACGCTGCCTGCGCCTGTGCCTGCGCTTCGGCGAGCGTGTCGGCCTCGTCGGCGTTGACCGCGACGCAAGCCAGGCTCAGCACGCCGACGCACACGAGGACTGCGCAAAAGCGCTCAGGCGATTGCATGCGCTATTCTGGCCGATCGCCGGTGTAGCGTTCGGCCTCGGCGCCGGTAAGCTCGCCGATGACAGCAGTTTCGTGCACGAACAGCCGGGCCGGACTCTCGATCAAAATGGGTCCATCGATGACGCTGTCGCGCCCGATGATCACGCGCAACTCTCTTTCGCCACCCTCGTCATCGACAATCGTGTGTTCATCCCGCTCGCGCAGGTGGATGCCGCCGGCCACGCGGCTGGCCTCGAGCACATGCACGTTACCGTTGGTGGTGGCCACGGTGCCTGTAACCTCCGATCGCAGCAGACGGATGGTTCCGTTGGTGGTCGCGACGTCGCCATCGATGCGGCTGCCCGGCCCCGTGGTGATGCGGCCGTTCACGGTCCTCACGGCGCCGGAAACGATCACGTTTTCGTCGAGCTCGATGCCGCCGTTGACCGTGTTGCCCCCGCCGAACTGGCCGCCACGGGCGACTCGGATACTGCCATTGACCGTTTCTGCGCGACCGCTGCGCGCGCCCTCGCGGAGCCGAACACCACCATTGACCGTTCGCAGGCTGCCTGAGACTTCAGCGCCTTCACCGACCTCGATGTTGCCGTTGACCGTGGCCAGTGCACCTTCGTGCTGCTCGCCTGCGGCCACGCTGATGCTGTCGTTGATCGATGCAGAGCAGGCCGTCACGCCAAGCGCAAGCACCATCATCAATCCGATCATTCGATGATTTACATGCATCATCATCTCCGAAGAAGTGAGGATCTCAAGTCGCCAGTCTAACCGGCAAAGCCATATCTGTCCGCTGCTCATCGGGTCTGCACGCCGGGCGGTCCGTCTACCGTCACACCGCCGGCGCGTCGCGGGTCGGCAGCGGCGTCCAGAACACCACCCGCGTCGAGCCGCGTGGCACCCACGCCGCCGAAATACATTGACAGCGCATCGAACGAGCGCACGGGCAGGCCCAGCGACGCGCAGTCCAGTCCGGGCTCCGCAACCAGCTGCCAGTCGTCATCGCGAAACTCCAGGTGCAGCCGTGGATGGCCAATGGCTTCATGCAGATCCCTGTCCGCACCAAGATGATGTACCAGCACCTGCATGATGGCTGTGGTGATGCGATCAGCGCCCGGGGAACCGATGGACAGCGCGCTGTGGTGGCGATCGTTTCGCGCCACGGTCGGTGCCATGTTGGAGGGCAGCGGTGTACCCGGCGCAGCCGTCGCCAGCCTGCCTGCGTGCAGTTCCAGTTCGCCGAGACAATTGTTGAGCCACAGACCCGTGCCGGGTGCAATCAGCCCTGATCCGTAGCCGGCAGACAACGTGATCGCGCAGCACAGACCCGCTGAGTCTGTGGCCGAGACGTGGACCGTCGAGGGTGACGTCAGTCCCGTGCCGCGCTGCGCGTGCGCCAGCGCGAGCAGCGCG
>JBGTIC010000316.1:0-6471 GCA_041745895.1 Gammaproteobacteria bacterium | reverse complement strand
GCCGCCCTCGAGGCGCAGCGCCGTGACGGCCAGCTGCACACCACGCTGGAGGTCGTCTACGGGCACGCCTGGGGCCGGGGCGCACCGGCGCCAACCCATCCCGGCGAGGTACGCATCGAATTATCGCGCCTGGGCGGCAGGTCCGCCGGACCGTAAGGAACGCGCTAACGGCTTGTTTGCCCTGTGGTTAAAGCGCCGGTATTCGTTGCAAGCCAGACACGAGTATCGTAGATTTCCTCGACAATGGCATCACCGCTTGGGGAATCGGTGGCCGCGTGCTCAACGACAAAAAGGAATTTGTCCGTGCACCGTATCGAACTCAGCCCCAACGGCTCGCTGACCTGGCGGTCGGCGGCGATTTTCCTTGGCTCTATCGGCGCAGCATCGCTGTTCATTGCGCTGATCTTTCTTGCCCAGGGGTACTGGCCTGTGCTGCCGTTCGCCGGGCTTGAACTTGGCTTCCTCGGCTGGGCCCTGTGGCACAGCATGCGAAAGTCTCGCCAGCGCGACACGATCGTGGTGGAAGACCAGCGCGTCGTGGTGGAAAAACACCGCGTCAACTCCCACCAGCGCATGGAATTTCCACGCTTCTGGACCCGCGTCAGGCTCGAGCCTGCTATTCACCGCCATCACCCGAGCCGGCTGCTGATCCGCGCCCACGGGCGCGGCTGCGAGATCGGGGATTTCCTGACCGACGACGAGCGCGCCAGCCTGCAGCTGCGTCTGGCGGAGTTGCTGGCGGCACCGGTCCTGGTCGACGGCAAGGGCTCGACGCTTTGATATACAATGCCGGCCCCGAGGCGTCCGCCGGGCGCGCCGGGTCCCTGTTTTCGTCGGCGGCAGCAGCTGCCTTGAGATCAATACATCAGAGAGTATCCATGAGGAAGCAGATCCGCTCCCGCCGAGGTATTGCCGCCACGCTCGCAGGCCTGGCCGCCAGCTTCTTGCCCGCCCTGGCCCGCGCCAACGACTGGCAGCTGAACATGCCCATCGGCGTGACCGACATCAGTGCGGATGTGTACCGCGTGCACATGATGATCCTGTGGGTCTGCGTAGTCATCGCCATCGTCGTATTCGGTGCCATGCTGTACGCCATCGTCCAGCACCGCAAATCGCGCGGCGTGGAACCTGCGAAGTTCTCTCACAGCACGCGCGTGGAGATCATCTGGACGGTGATCCCTGTGTTGATCCTGATCGGCATGGCATTGCCCGCGACCGAGACCCTGGTGAAGATGGAAGACACCAGCGGTTCGGATATGACCATCAAGGTCACGGGTTACCAGTGGCTGTGGGAATACGATTATCTTGACGAGGACGTGCGCTTCTTCAGCCGGCTGCATCACGAGAGCGATCGCGCGCGCCAGCTGGGCTCGGGCATCGATCCCTTCACCGTCGAGAACTACCTGCTCGAAGTCGACAACCGCATGGTCGTGCCGGTGGATGCCAAGATCCGCCTGCTGCTGACCGCAGGCGACGTCATTCACGCCTGGTGGATTCCCGATTTCGCGATCAAGAAAGATGCGATTCCCGGCTTCATCAACGAAGTCTGGTTCCAGCCCAACGAGATCGGCGTGTATCGCGGCCAGTGCGCCGAGCTGTGCGGACGTGACCACGCCTTCATGCCGATCGTGGTGGATGTCAGGAGTCCGGAGGACTACCAGAGCTGGCTGAACGAACAGCGCGGCGACGTCGCCGACCGTCCGGTTGCTGCGGCAGAACGCTAGTGCCGGCGATGCCATCGTACACAGGCACAAAATTCCAGGGATGGACACTGCCCGCCCGAATTCGAGCTTCGGGGGGACGAAACGGAGAATCTTGCGATGAGTGACACCACCACGCACGCCGGCGCTCATGACGAGCACCATGACACGCCCAAGGGCATCATGCGCTGGCTGACAACGACCAACCACAAGGACATCGGCACGCTGTACCTGCTGTTCGCGCTGCTGATGTTCTTCGTCGGCGGTTCCATGGCCCTGGTCATCCGCCTTGAGCTGTTCCAGCCCGGCCTGCAGTACGTCAATCCGGAATTCTTCAACCAGATGACGACCATGCACGCGCTGATCATGATTTTCGGCGCAGTCATGCCGGCCTTCGTGGGGCTTGCAAACTGGATGATCCCGCTGCAGATCGGCGCGCCCGACATGGCGCTGCCGCGCATGAACAATTTCTCTTTCTGGATCCTGCCGTTTGCCTTCACGCTGCTGTTATCCACGCTGTTCATGGCCAGCGGCGCACCGGCCGGCGGCTGGACGCTGTATCCGCCACTGGTGCAGCAGACCGGTGACTCGCTGCCGTTCGTGATCCTTGCGATCCACTTGATGGGCATCTCGTCGATCATGGGTGCGATCAACGTGATCGTGACCATCATGAACATGCGCGCTCCGGGCATGACGCTGCTGAAGATGCCACTGTTCGCGTGGACCTGGCTGATCACCGCCTACCTGCTTATAGCGGTCATGCCGGTGCTGGCAGGTGCCGTGACCATGCTGCTCACCGACCAGTTTTTCGGTACGACGTTCTTCCATGCCGCCGGCGGCGGTGACCCGGTGATGTTCCAGCACATCTTCTGGTTCTTCGGGCATCCCGAGGTCTACATCATGATCCTGCCGGCCTTCGGCATCGTCTCGGAGATCATCCCGACCTTTGCCCGCAAGCCGCTGTTCGGCTACGACGCGATGGTCTATGCCACCGCATCGATTGCATTCCTGTCGTTCATCGTCTGGGCGCATCACATGTTCACGGTCGGCATGCCGCTGGCAGGCCAGCTGTTCTTCATGTTCGCGACCATGCTCATTGCGGTGCCCACAGGCGTGAAGGTGTTCAACTGGACCGCGACAATGTGGCGCGGCGCCATGACCTTCGAAACGCCGATGCTGTTCGCCATCGCCTTCCTGTTCCTGTTCACGATCGGCGGGTTCTCGGGACTGATGCTTGCCATCGTTCCGGCCGACTACCAGTATCACGACTCCTATTTCGTGGTGGCGCATTTCCACTACGTGCTGGTGCCCGGTGCGGTGTTCGCGATCATGGCCGGCGTGTACTACTGGCTGCCGAAGTGGACCGGCCACATGTACGACGAAACCCTTGGCAAGATTCACTTCTGGCTGTCGGTCATTGGTGTCAACGTGACCTTCTTCCCGCAGCATTTTCTCGGGCTGGCGGGCATGCCCAGGCGCATTCCCGACTACGCCACCCAGTTCACCAACTTCAACATGATGTCGAGTGTCGGTGCGTTCATCTTCGGGCTTTCGCAGCTGATGTTCGTGTACATCATCTTCAAGGCGATCCGCGGCGGCGCCAAGGCCACCGCCCAGGTATGGGACGCACCACAGGGGCTGGAGTGGACCGTGCCGTCGCCCGCACCTCATCACACCTTCGACGAGGCGCCGCAGGTCAAGTGATGGCCACCGGTTCACAGCGCCGCAGGATCATCACCAGCGCACTGATCCTGGCGGGCCTCGCGGTGGCTTTTTACATCACGTTCATCGTGATGGCGGTAACGCGCGCGTGAAGCATCCAGGTGACTCGATGAGCCAGGCGGGCGAAGGCAGGACGAATCACCGCGGCCTGGTCGGCAGACTGCTGCTGATGGCCGCTGGCATGTTCGTATTCGGTTTCGCGCTCGTGCCACTCTACGACGCGTTCTGCGAAGTGACCGGACTGGGCGGACGCACCAACACTCAAGCCGCCGTCGTCGCCGAGCAACCGGACGACGCCAGGACCGTGACGGTGGAATTCGTAGCCTCGCTGGGCGGCTTCGCCCCCTGGGACTTCGAGCCTTCGGTGACCTCGATGCAGGTGCATCCGGGCAGGCTCTACCAGACCCATTTCGTTGCGCGCAATCGCAGCAGTGGCCGGCTGACGGGGCATGCCGTTCCCAGCGTGTCACCGGGACAGGCTGCACGGCATTTCCAGAAGACCGAGTGCTTCTGCTTCACGCCCCAGGAATTTGCGCCGGCAGAAGAGCGCGACATGCCGGTGGTGTTCATCATCGACCCCGAGTTGCCGGCACACGTGGACCGAGTCACGCTTTCATATACTTTTTTCGCAGGCCAGACGGTGGCTGGTCTTGATAGATAAGCTATACAGATAAGGACGAAAAGATCCCGATGGCGCACGCAACAGGCAAGTATTACGTCCCGCATGGCAGCTGGTGGCCGATCATTGGTTCGGTCGGGCTGTTCACACTCATGCTCGGCTCAGCCAACGCGCTCAACGGCTCGGGCGCCAGCTGGCCGGCTTTTCTCGGCCTGGCCGTCGTGCTGTACATGTTCTACGGCTGGTTTTCCGAGGTCATCCGCGAAAGCGTGGCCGGCTATTACAACGCACAGGTGGATCGCTCGTTCCGCCAGGGCATGATCTGGTTCATTTTCTCGGAAGTCATGTTCTTCGCCGCTTTCTTCGGCGCGCTGTTCTACGCCCGCACCCTGTCCGTGCCGTGGCTGGGTGGCGAGGGCGTGGGTTTTTTCACCAACCTGCTGCTGTGGGAAGGCTTCGAGCCCGCGTGGCCGACAGATGGACCGGCGGCGGTTGGTGGTGAGTTCACGGCGATCGGACCGTGGGGATTGCCCGCCATCAATACCGCAATCCTGCTCACCTCCGGCGTAACCCTGACCATCGCCCATCACGCCCTGCGCGACAACCACCGGGGCATCCTGATCGGATTTCTCGCAGCGACCTGGCTGCTGGGGCTGATCTTTGTGGGCCTGCAGGCCTATGAATACGTGGAGCTGTACCGCGACTACAACCTGCGGCTTGATACCGGCATCTACGGCTCGACGTTTTTCATGCTTACGGGGTTTCACGGCTTCCACGTGACGCTCGGTGCGATCATGCTGCTCGTCGTCTGGCTGCGGTGCGTGCGCGGCCACTTTACCCCCAAACAGCATTTCGCTTTCGAGGCCACGGCCTGGTACTGGCATTTTGTCGACGTGGTCTGGCTGGGCCTGTACATATTCGTCTACTGGCTGTAGCCGGGGCCGGGCAGTCGCGGCACACCGTTGCCGCGGCCTTCAAAAAAAAAGGGCGCAGTCGCTTGCGCCGTTTTCGTCTTCGTCCAGCAGGGCGGCCGCGTCCAGGAGGGTGCTCCTTCGCGTGCAGGATGCTTGAGGGCAGCAGGCTAGCCCAGCCCCTGGGGCTGCAAGGCACCGGTCAACCACGCCACGAACAGTGACGCGAACAGCAGCACGGACAGTACGATGCGCACGGTCAACGCGTTGACCATCTTCTTTGAATCACTGCCACGAACCAGATGGAACAGGCCGAGACCAAGACTCACGACGATGGCCGCCAGAAGCAGCAGGATAACGAGTTTCATGCGCGATTCAGCCGATGAAAGACCCCGATTATAGCGCGGCGAAAACCGGCCTGGCCTGGCCGCCCTGGTGGGCGACGGGAGCCACCCTCGTCGGGCTTGCGCTGTTTGTCGGCCTGGGTACCTGGCAACTGGAACGTGCGGCAGAGAAGCGTGCGCTGCTGGCGCAGGCGGCGCGCGGGGATACCCTGGAGGCTGCCGCCACCTTGCCCGCGCGCGACGCCCCGGTCGAGGAATGGCTGTTCCAGCAGGTGGCGCTGACAGGGGTTTACGAAGCAGACCGGCAGATTTTACTGGATAATATGACCCACGACGGGCGCGTGGGCTACCAGGTGCTCACGCCACTGCGACTCGCGGCAGACGCATCACTGATCCTGGTCAACCGCGGCTGGATCGAGGCGGGCGGGCCGCGCAGTGAACTGCCGGTGCTGGAACTCACCGGGCAACCGCGACGCGTGACGGGGCGTCTCAATCACCTGCCGCGTCCGGGACTGCGCCTGGGCCAGGACGACCCCGGGGCGCCCGATGATCCTTGGCCTCGACGTTTCCTGTATCCGGAGCGCGACACGCTGGAAGTGGCACTGGGCGAGTCGCTGCCGGCGTTCCAGCTGCAACTCTCCCCGCAGGCACCCGATGGGTTCACGCGCCGCTGGGAGCTGGTGAACATGGCGCCCGAGCGGCACGTCGGCTACGCGCTGCAGTGGTTTGCGTTCGCAATTGTGTTGTTGATCATCTACTACCTGCTGGGCATGAGACGTGGACGAACGGACAGTCAGAACTGAATCAGGCAGTCACCGCTGGAAGCTACTGTTCCTGGCGGCGCTTTTCTTCGTGCCGCTCGGCATCTCGTTTTACTGGTATTACGGCCTGGATTCCGTGCGTCCTGCCGCCAGTGTGCAAAAAGGCGAGTTGATTCTGCCTGCGCGGCCATTGCCGCAGCTGGCGCTGCCACTTGCTCACGGGGGTGCGACAGCCGCCGATTTTCTTGAACGCACCTGGACACTGGTCTATCTGACTGAAGGATCCTGTGACAATGCATGCCGCGACCGGCTGGCGGAGCTTCGCCAGTTGCGACTGGCGCTTGGACGCGACCGCAACCGCGTGGGCGGGGTGCTGCTCTACGGCGGCGGCAGGCCGGACCTCGAGTGGCTTTC
>JBGTIC010000315.1:0-9840 GCA_041745895.1 Gammaproteobacteria bacterium | reverse complement strand
GGTGGTCGCCAAGGGCCGGCTGGGACCGGGCGAAATGCTCGCCGTAGACCTGCGCAGTGGTGAGCTGCTCGACAGCCCCGCCATCGACGCACTGCTCAAGCGTCGTGCGCCCTACAAGAAGTGGCTGCGCGAGGGCGTGCGTTATCTGGATTCGGAACTCGTCGACGTGCATGTTGCTGCCGAGCCCATGGAGCCGGCACAGCTGGCCATCTATCAGAAGATGTTCAACCTCAGCAACGAGGAACGCCGCGAGGTGATTCGCGTGCTCGCCGAGAACGAACAGGAAGCCGTCGGCTCGATGGGTGATGACACACCGATGCCGGTGCTCTCGCTGCGGGTGCGTCCGTTGTTCGATTTCTTCCGCCAGCAGTTCGCCCAGGTGACCAACCCGCCGATCGACAGCCTGCGCGAGCGCATCGTGATGTCGCTGCAGACCGAAATCGGTCGCGAGTGGAACATCTTCGAGGGCAAGCCCGAGCATGCGCAGCGCGTGGTCATGAACTCACCGGTGCTCTCGCAGCGCAAGCTGCGTCAGTTGTTGAACTCGCCGGATTTCGGCATCCGTCACGAATTCCTCGATCTGAACTATCCCGAGGACACACCGCTGGCCGAGGCCATCGACGACCTGTGTGCCCGTGCCGAGGCGAGTGTGCGCGGAGGCACGCTGGTGGTGTTCCTGTCGGATCGCTACCTGAAGCAAGGCCAGATGCCGGTGCATGCGCTGCTGGCCACCGGCGCGGTGCATCATCACCTGGTGCGCGAGGGTCTGAGAATTGACTGCAACATCATCGTGGAGACCGGCACGGCGCGCGATCCGCATCATTTCGCCTGCCTGATCGGCTATGGCGCCACGGCGGTGTATCCCTATATGGCCTACCAGTGTCTGCAGGACATGCGCCGCAGTGGCGAGATCCGCATGTCCGAGGGCGAGGGCCGTCAGCTTGGCCGGGCCTACCGTCGCGGTATCCGCAAGGGTCTGTTCAAGATCATGTCGAAGATGGGCATCTCGACGATCGCAAGCTACCGGGGCGCGCAGCTCTTCGAGATCGTGGGCTTGTCCGATGAGATTGTCGAGCGTTGCTTTGCCGGCACCGTCAGCCGGATCCAGGGCGCGGACTTCGCGGATCTGCACGAAGACCAGCTCGAACTCGCGCGTCGCGCGTGGAGTCCGCGCGAGGAGGTCGACCATGGCGGGCTGCTGAAATACGTGCACGGTGGCGAGTATCACGCCTACAACCCCGATGTGGTGGCAACACTCCAGGCCGCCGTGAAGACCGGCAGCTACGAGCACTACAAGGCCTTCGCACGCCTGGTCAACGAGCGCCCGGTCGCGACGATCCGCGACCTGCTGCGCATCCGGCCTGCGGGTGAGGCCGTGCCGCTGGAACAGGTCGAACCCATCGAGGCGATCCTGCCGCGCTTCGATTCCGCCGGCATGTCGCTGGGGGCATTGTCGCCGGAGGCGCATGAGGCGCTGGCGATCGCGATGAACCGCCTGGGCGCGCGCTCGAACTCCGGTGAGGGCGGTGAGGACCCCGCCCGCTACGGTACCGAGAAGAGCTCGAAGATCAAGCAGGTGGCCAGCGGCCGCTTCGGCGTCACGCCTGAATACCTGGTCAACGCCGAGGTGCTGCAGATCAAGATCGCCCAGGGTGCCAAGCCCGGCGAGGGCGGTCAGCTGCCAGGCCACAAGGTCAACGAGATGATCGCCCGCCTGCGCTTCGCCAAGCCGGGTGTGGGTCTGATCTCACCGCCACCGCACCACGACATCTACTCCATCGAGGATCTTGCGCAGCAGATCTTCGATCTCAAGCAGGTCAATCCGAAAGCGCTGGTGTCCGTGAAGCTGGTGGCAGAACCCGGCGTGGGCACGATCGCCGCCGGCGTGGCCAAGGCCTATGCCGACCTGATCACCATCTCCGGTTACGACGGTGGCACCGGCGCCTCGCCACTGACCTCGGTGAAATACGCAGGTTCCCCGTGGGAGCTGGGCATCGCCGAGGCCCGCCAGGTGCTGCGCGCCAATGGCCTGCGCGAAAAGATCCGGCTGCAGACCGACGGCGGCCTGAAGACCGGGCTGGACGTCGTCAAGGCGGCGATGCTGGGGGCCGAGAGTTTCGGCTTCGGCACGGCACCCATGGTCGCGTTGGGCTGCAAATATCTGCGTATCTGCCATCTCAACAACTGCGCCACCGGTGTTGCCACGCAGCACAACGTGCTGCGCAGCAAGCACTTCCTGGGCCTGCCCGAGATGGTCATGAACTACTTTCGCTTCGTCGCCGAAGAGGTGCGCGAGCTGCTCTCCGGTCTTGGTGTGCGCAGCATCGAGGAGATCATCGGCCGGACCGATCTGCTGGAGCGGCTGCCGGGGCTGAGCGCCCGCCAGCGCAAGCTCGACCTGCAGCCGCTGCTGAGCCACGGTGGGCTGGCGCCTACCGCAGCGAACTTCTGCACCGAACCGCGCAATGAGCCCTTCGACAAGGGTGAACTGGCCGAGCGCATGCTCGCCGATGTGCTGCCGGCCATCGAGCAGCGCAGCGGTGGCACCTACCGCTACGACGTGCGCAATTTCAATCGTTCGATCGGCGCGCGAATCTCCGGTGAGATCGCCCGGCGCTGGGGCAACTACGGCATGTGTGATGCCCCCATCGAGCTGCAGCTGCGTGGTTCGGTCGGCCAGAGTTTCGGCGTCTGGAACGCCGGCGGCCTGCGCATGGTGCTGGAGGGGGATGCCAATGATTACGTCGGCAAGGGCATGGCCTCGGGCGAGCTGATCTTGAAACCCCCGGCCGGCAGTCAGTTCAGCGCGCGCGATACGGTGATCATGGGCAACACCTGTCTGTACGGTGCCACGGGTGGACGCCTGTTCGCGGCCGGCCAGGCCGGTGAGCGTTTCGCGGTGCGCAACTCCGGTGCTGTGGCGGTCATCGAGGGTGCCGGTGATCACTGCTGCGAGTACATGACCGATGGCGTGGTCGTGGTGCTCGGGCGCACCGGCGTGAATTTCGGCGCCGGCTTTACCGGGGGCTTCGCCTACGTCATGGACCTGGAGCGTGACTTCGTGGATCGCTACAACCATGAACTCATCGACATCCATCGCGTGACCCCGGAGACCATGGAGCAGCATCTGCACCACCTGCGTACGCTGATCGAGGAGCATGTCGAGCTCACCGGCAGTGAATGGGGCGCGCAGATCATGGAAGACTTCCGCAGCTACCTGCCGAAGTTCTGGCTGGTCAAGCCCAAGGCCGCCGATCTGCACAGCCTGATCGAATCCCTGCGCCAGGCCGCCTGATCCCCGCCTCGACCGTCAACCAAAAGAGCAAGATGGCCAACAAACACCTGCAGTTCCTGGAGATCCAGCGTGCCGACCCGCAGAAGGCGCCGGTCGAGCAGCGTATCCATGATTTCCGCGAGATCTATGGCCAGTTTGACCCCCAGGGCGCGGCCGACCAGGCCGGACGTTGCCTGGGCTGCGGCAATCCCTATTGCGAGTGGAAGTGCCCGGTGCATAACTACATCCCGAACTGGCTGAAGCTCATCGAGGAAGGCCAGCTGTTCCAGGCCGCCGAGCTGTCCCATCGCACGAACTCCCTGCCCGAAGTCTGCGGGCGGGTGTGTCCGCAGGATCGGCTGTGCGAGGGCGCGTGCACGCTCAACGACGGCCTGGGCGCCGTGACCATCGGCTCGATCGAGAAGTACATCACCGACGAGGCGGTCAAGCAGGGCTGGCGGCCGGACATGTCGCATGTCGTCTGGACCGACAAGCGCGTGGCTATCATTGGCGCGGGTCCCGCGGGACTCGGCGCGGCAGACATCCTCGTGCGCAATGGCGTGAAGCCCGTGGTGTTCGATCGCTACGACCAGATCGGCGGCCTGCTGACGTACGGTATCCCGCCCTTCAAGCTGGAAAAGGAGATCGTGCAGACCCGCCGCGAACTCATGGAGGGCATGGGCATCGAGTTCGTGCTCAACACCGAGATCGGCCGCGACATCGCCTTCGAGGATCTGCTGCGCGACTACGATGCGGTGTTCCTGGGGCTGGGCACATACACCTACGTCAAGGGTGGCTTCCCCGGTGAGGGGCTGCCGGGCGTGCACGAGGCCCTGCCGTTTCTGATCTCCAACGCGCGGCGCACGATGGGCCGCGAGCAGGCGCCCGGTGAATTCGTGTCCATGGAGGGCAAGCGGGTGGTCGTGCTCGGCGGTGGCGATACCGGCATGGACTGCGTGCGCACCTCGGTACGCCAGGGTGCGGATCACGTCATCTGTGCCTATCGGCGTGACGAGATCAACATGCCGGGCTCACGTCGCGAAGTGCGCAATGCGCGCGAGGAAGGCGTGGAGTTCATGTTCAACATGCAGCCGATCGAGATCGTCGGCAGCGAGCATGTGACCGGCGTGAAGGTGGTGGAAACCCGGTTGGGTGAACCGGGGCCTGGCGGGCGGCGTCGCCCGGAGGCCGTGCCGGGCACCGAACGCATCATTCCGGCCGATGCGGTGATCATCGCCTTCGGCTTTCGTCCCTCGCCGCCGGCCTGGATGGAGCAGCACGGCATCGCGCTGCATGACAACGGGCGCGTGCGCGTCAATACTCTGGGCCAGCCGCGGTTTCAGACCACCCACGAGAAGGTCTTCGCCGGCGGAGACATGGTGCGTGGCTCGGACCTGGTGGTCACTGCGGTATTCGAAGGACGTGAGGCGGCGCAGGGCATTCTGCGTTACCTTGGGGTCTGAGCCTGAGCAGCCACTTGGGCCGTGCCGGGGGATAGAGCCATGAACGTCATCGAAGCCATCGAGGCGGACTCGCAAGGCATCGTTGCGCTGCGTCGCGATATTCACGCCCACCCTGAACTGTGCTTCGAGGAAGTCCGCACGGCCGATGTGATCGCCCGGACCCTTTCGGAGTGGGGCATCGAGATTCATCGTGGCCTGGGCAAGACCGGGGTCGTGGGTATCGTCCGGCAGGGCAGCAGCAAGCGCGCGATTGGTCTGCGCGCGGATATCGACGCGCTGCCGATGACCGAACACAACAGCTTCGCACACGCCAGTCGTCACCCAGGCAAGATGCATGCCTGTGGCCATGACGGGCACACCGCAATGCTGCTGGCCGCGGCGCGGCACCTCGCGCAACGTGCGCGCTTCGACGGCACGGTCTATCTGATCTTTCAGCCCGCCGAAGAAGGCGGCGGCGGCGCGCGCGAGATGATCAACGACGGCCTGTTCGAGCAGTTTCCGATGGAAGCGGTGTTCGGCATGCACAACTGGCCCGGCATGCAGGCCGGACAATTCGCCGCATCACCGGGCCCGGTGATGGCCTCCACCAGCGAGTTTCGCATCACCGTCCGCGGCAAGGGCAGTCATGCGGCGATGCCGCACAACGGTGTCGACCCGGTGCCCGTCGCCTGCCAGCTGGTGCAGGCCTTCCAGACCATCATCACGCGCAACAAGAAGCCGGTGGATGCAGCGGTGATTTCGGTCACCCGGATCAACGCCGGCGAGGCGCTCAACGTCGTCCCCGACTCGGCAGTGCTCGAAGGCACGGTACGAACCTTCAGCGTCGAGGTGCTCGACCTGATCGAGCGGCGCATGCGCGAGCTCTCGGAGCAGCTGTGTGCCGGCTTCGGCGCCGCATGCGAGTTCGGCTTCAAGCGCAATTATCCGCCGACCGTCAATCACGAAGACGAAACGGCATTCGCGCGCCAGGTGTTGACCGGCATCGTGGGCGCCGAGAACGTTCTGCCGCAGGAGCCCACGATGGGCGCCGAAGATTTCGCCTACATGCTGCAGCACACGCCGGGCTGCTATGTCTTCATCGGCAACGGCGATGGCACGCACCGTGAGGCAGGCCACGGCATGGGTCCGTGCATGCTTCACAACCCCAGCTATGACTTCAATGACGCGCTGATTCCGCTGGGGGCCACCTACTGGGTGCGCCTGACCGAGGCCTGGCTTGCAGCCGGCGCTCAGCCAGGGTCAAGCGGGTGATGGATGCGGTGAACGATTCTTCCACGTCGGCCTGAGTTCTGGAAAATTATGAAACCAGACACCGTTTCATGGCTGTGCGCACTTGCGGCGACCTGCACAGTGCTTTTCTCGCACACGCTGCACGCAAATGATCCCACCCCATGCGATCTGCTGGCCGCCCATCCCGCGGATCCTGATGCGAGGGCGCCGGGGCAGCGCATGGCCGACATCGACGTCGCGGAAGCTCAGCGGCAGTGCCGAGCGGCAGTGGATGCCCAGCCCGACGAACCGCGTGGGCATTATCAGCTTGCGAGAGTGCTCTACTACCAGGACGGTGATCTCGACGAGGTCGTGCAGCATCTGCGCATCGCCGTTGCGCATGGTTATCGCCAGGCCATCTTCGTGCTCGGCTATCTCCACACGGTGGATGAACGCCTGGGCCTGGATCATTGCCGGGCAGGCCAGCTGTGGCAGCGAGCGGCGGCGTGGGGGCATCCTTGGGCGCACTTCCATCTGGTCGAAAAGACGCTCGACGGAAGTTTTGCAGGCTGCGACACGGAGTTCGCGCCGGCCGAGCTTGCGGCGCTGATGCAAGCCGCGGCCGGCCTGATTTCATCCAACTCTTCGGAAGGTCGCGTCGAGGTGCTTTATCGCCGCTATCTTATGCACGTGCAGGCACCGGGGCTGGTCGAAGCCGTGGCGCCGACGCGCTGCGACGCGCTCGCGGCACACGGTTTTGACGGTGGTCGTGCCGCACCCGGTGTGTCGACCGCGCAGATGAACGAGGACCTCGTCTCGGCGATCGATGCCTGCACGGCCGCAGTGAACGAGGCGCCGGGCAATGCACGCCTGCAATACCAGCTTGCCAGAGCGCTCTACTACGACGGGCGTGTCGCCGAGGCCATGCCTCATCTGGAAACCTCTTCCGAACTGGGCTGGGCACAGGGCACTTTCGTGCTCGGCTACATCTACAGTGGCGATGACGGGTCGTTCGCCCCACGGCCGTGCCGAGCCGCCGGCCTGTACCGTGCTAGTCTCGATCATGACCACTTCTGGAGCAAAGTCTTTCTGGCCAAGCAATGGCTGGACGGCGAGTTGGCAGGGTGTACGGTCACGCTGGATGAAGCGGCGGTTCGCGTGATGCTGCGCTCGGCTGAAGTCCAGGCGCAGATCGATCCCAGCTACGCTGAAGGGGTCGCCGAGGTCTCGGCGCTGATTTCGCAACTTGGTGAATGAGGCATTCAGTCGGCACCCCTCGTCATCGGTCAGAACACGGGGGCGGCTTCGTCCCGCGACATCACGCGCAGCGCCTGCTGATGTGCTAGGTTCATACGCATGTATATAAAATATGTACCGATGCTGCTGCTGGCAGCCACGCTTGCGGGCTGCGGTGACGCATCCTCGCCGACCGCCGGACCAGATCCCGCGACCACCGCACCAGGCGCAGATACCGCGTCCACGATGGCGCCCGCACCGGCAGCTGCGATCGAGACTCCTGCGGCGCCGGCCGATGCATTTCTGGCCGCCATCGCCAGCCATTGCGGCCAGGCCTTCCAGGGCCGGATCATCGCCAACGAGCCGCAGCCCGATGGCGATCCCTTCGTCGGCCAGCGCCTGGTGATGCATGTGCGCGAATGCAGCGAGGAGGAAGTGCGCGTGCCGTTTCATGTCGGCGAGGACAACAGCCGCACCTGGATTCTGACGCGCACCGACACCGGGCTTCGACTCAAGCACGATCATCGTCACGAGGATGGCAGCGACGACGACGTCACCATGTACGGCGGGGACACCGATGCAGCCGGCACCGCGCAGCGACAGTCTTTTCCGGTGGATGAATTCTCGATCGAGATGTTTCTGCGCGAGGGGCTGACGCCTTCGGTCAGCAATGTCTGGGCCATGGAGATCGAACCCGGCGAGCGCTTCCTCTATGAGCTTTCGCGCACCGCCGAGAATCGCTTGTTCCAGGTCGAGTTCGACCTGACGACGCCAGTGGACAGGCCACCCACGCCGTGGGGGCATTCGCCGTTGGCTGGGGATGGCGAATCCGACGTGAACTGAGCCAGTCCGCGTAGGAAGCTGCGGGCATGACTTAGGTACAACGGATAGTCAGCGACAAACGACCTCCGCGGTCGGCGAGCCATTCTGGAAAAGGCGGAAATACAGGCTGTTCTCCTCGTTCCAGAATTCGAGTTCCTGCACCGTTAGTCGGCCGTCCCGATACACCGCTTGGTGCTCGTAGATGCGTCCTGCATCGCAAAATGCGGATTGGTGCGTACGGTAGACGATCTCATCCTCGCGGTCCTGTCCAATGCGGACAAGTCCGTCCGCAATGATCCTTGACATGATCGGACCCCGGTTGGATTGCGCGACGATCGTGAAGCTTTCCTCGCCCAGGGTATCCACTGTGAAGCTGTATATTTCGAAGGCGCCCTCACCGACGAACGTCTCGTAGAAGGAGTTCAGGGTCGACAGCCCCCGATTGCCGAAAAGAATTTCGCATTGCGGATAGACGTCGCGAAACTGCGGGCAGACCCCGTCTGCCGAGAAGGGCCCGTCTGTCGGGCCTTTGGCGAAGGCGCCCTGCAAGTAGTTCTGAACGGCGAACCAGCCCGTGACCAGAAGCCCACCGACCAGGACAGTCGCAATCGCGACGCGCTTTTCGGTGCTTTTCGCCATGCTTCCTCCTTGATCGAAGTGTTCAGTAGAGGCGCAGGGATATTTCATTCGCCATCGTTCAATCAGGAGATGTCAAATATTCTTGACCTAATGTAAAAGATCCTTTACCTTTCGTGCTCCATCGTTCAATTGTGGAGTGTGCTGTGAACAGTGTGTCCCAATACGAGAGCACCATCTGGAGCTCACTGATCATGACGGTCGCGGCCGCCGCGTATTTCTTCAGCAAGGTGTTCGGCGCGATGGCCGCGGGCGCGCCGCTCGACCCCGGCCAGATTGCCCGCCTCGGGTTCGCTGTCGTCGTCATTCTCGTCGCCGTCGAAGTCGCCTTCCAGGTCGCCATGACCGTGTGGTGCCGGCGTCAACCGCAGACCGATGAACGCGATCGGCTGATCGCCGCCAAGGCCACACGCAACGCCTATTACGTTCTGATCACCGGACTGTTCCTGCTGATCGGCCATCTGGGTGTCCAGTCCCTCACAGGATGGGCGCCCGTACTGCTGCTCGACACCCCCACGACAGTGATCTTCCTCGTGTTTGCACTGGTGATCGCCGAGGTCGCGCAGTTCGTCAGCCGGATCCTGTATTACCGGCGTGGCCTGTGATCACGAACCGCATCAGGGATCTGCGCTACGCCCACGGGCAGATGACGCAGCAGGCGCTGGCCGAGCGCATCGGCGTCACGCGGCAGACCATCAACGCAATTGAAGGCGACAAGTACTCCCCCTCACTGGAAGTCGCCTTTCGCATCTCTGCGGTTTTCGAGGTGCCACTCGAAGAGGTCTTCAAATTCGTGCCCGCAGCGCAGATCAAAACGTCCTGACGCGCACGCGTGTCCGCGCAGTGCGTCCATCACGATCGACCACCACCAGTTCGTGAAAGCCCGGTGCTTCCGGCCTCCACACCGGCGCACCCGATGCATCGAGCGGTACCGGCGACCCGTTGCTGTACCAGCGCAAGGGCGCGGCGCCGCGCGCAGCCGGTACGAAGCCGCGCTGCCGGTGTTCAGCCCAGACTTCCGCGCCATCGGGCGGGAAGACGATGTCAGGGGCCCGATCACGCTCACCGAAGCGACTCAGTGCATCGCGGGCGCCGACAGTTTCGCGCGCAGGCGGCAGGCCCGCCGTGAGGGCAGGGCTGTAGCGCTGTGCAAGCACGTCTGCGAGGTCGAACAAAAGGGGCAGCGCCGCGCGCTGGCCG
>JBGTIC010000314.1:0-2088 GCA_041745895.1 Gammaproteobacteria bacterium | reverse complement strand
GCACGCGCCTCGCGGGCACGCCTGGCGAGCACCTCGTCGAGCCGCCGGGTATCGGCGCGCAGGATCTCGGCGCGGCTGTCCAGCCGCTGTAACGCTTCGCCCACCAGACCGGCAGCCTCGCTTTCTGCGGCCAGCCGGTAGTACACCCAGTGCGCTTCACGAAACCGACGCAGGGCGCCCGCCTCGACCAGGATGCGCAGGTGCCGCGACACCCGCGGCTGGCTCATATCCGTGGCTTCGGTAAGCTCCTGCACCGAGAGCTCGCCGCGCCGACACAGCGCAAGCAGGCGCAGGCGCGCGGTGTCAGCCAACGCATGCAGCAGCCGGGACAGGGATTCGAGTTCCATGCGGGAAGTATGGACTCGTTTGCCTGAAAAATAAAGAAGTCTTTATATTCAGGGCGACCCCGTCAAAACGGCGCGGATTCGGCGAATCAGCTTACCCGTCGTTACGCACCGAGAGCACCGGACACGGCGACTGACGAAGCACCGCCTCGGTTGTGCTGCCCAACAGCACATGGCGAATGCCGCTGTAGCCATGCGTGGTCATGATGATCAGCGCCGCGCGATGCTTGGCTGCGTAGTCGGTGAGTTCCTGTGCGGGGCGGCCCACCAGGACCACGCCACGGGCCTGACCGACGCCGGTCAGATGCTCGCGGATGAAGCGGTCCAGCCTGGTCTTGGCCTGATCGGCGAGATCCTTGGGGGATGGCAGCGTGACTGGCCCCATGTCGAGTGCTGCGTACATCTGCGGTTCCTCGACGACAAATACGCAATGCACGGGACATGCCAGGGTCTCGGCCATGCGCTTCACCCAGGGGATGGCCTTCAGCGAGAGCGTCGAGAAGTCGGTCGGAAAGACGATGATCTGGTTGTCAGCCATGCGGGTGTTCTCCTTACCAAGGTACCTGCATGAAGCTTATGCCCTATTGGGCACCCGTCCGATATACGGAATCACCGATGCCAGGCACCCCTGGCGTCACGGCAGGGTAGCCAGCAGCGCCATGACACCTCGCGTGCGCGGATGCTCCGGGCCCACGGTGGCAGAGAGCAGTTCGAGCGCGCGCTCGAACTGGGCACGCGCCTCTTCGGCATGCTGCAGCGCCAACAGCGTCTCGCCGCGAAAGGTCAGCAGCACACCGAGTTCCGGGCGCCCCGAAAGCGAGGCTTCCGCCAGTGCCAGCGCTTCATCGAGAAGGCGCAAGGCCTCATCGAGCTCGCCAAGGCGCAGCGCCAGCTCGCCCAGAGTCATGTGGGTCATCAGCGTGCCCGGGTTGTCTACGCCCAGCGTGCGTTGCTCGACTGCGAGCAGTTCGGCGAATACCGGACGCGCTTCGTCAAGGCGTCCGGCAAACATGATCTCGCGCGCGAGGTTGTAGCGCCCCGTCAGGGTTGCCTGATGTTCCGGGCCGAGCGTCTCTAGCTTGAGTGCCAGCGCACGTGAGAACAGCTCGATCGCCTCGTCGCGTCGTCCCTGCCTGCTGACCACAACCCCGAGTTCGTTCAGCGCGGCCAGGGTCTCGTCATGCGCCGGTCCGAGCAACTGCGCGCGCATGCCGTGCACTTCGCTCAGGAGTGCCTCGGCTTCCGCAAGCGCACCGCGGTCGCGCCGCACGCGTGCGAGACCGTCGAGACTGTGCAGCGTCAGCGGATGCGCCCGCCCGTATCGTTCCTCGCGCAGCCTGGCCAGTCGGGCGAAGGTCTCCTCGGCCGCCTCCAGGTGACCCTGCATCTGCAGGCGGTGGCCATATCCATTGAGCAGGCGGTGCGTCAGATCGTCCTCTGCGCCACGGGCGCGCTCGACCCGCGCGATGAGTTCCGGGTCGCGCGCGAGCGCCTCGGGCAACCTGCCAGTGAAGCTCAAAACCTCGTGGAGCAGCGCCTCGGCCTCCAGCGTCACGTGCGCTTCGGTGCCGCGCGACCCAGCCTGACCGATCAGGGCCAGGAGTAGCCTTTCGGCGAGCGGATAGTCGCTGGCGTAGCGCGCAGTGGTGGCCTGGGCCAGGCGCACCCGGGCCAGCGTTTCCATTGCACTGGCAGTCGCTCCGGCAGCCTGCGCGGACAGGCGGCGCTCCGCATGCGCAAGCTC
>JBGTIC010000313.1:0-1991 GCA_041745895.1 Gammaproteobacteria bacterium | reverse complement strand
AGGGGGCGGGCTCGGCGGCGGGGTTGGGGGCGGGCACAAGTCAGTCGCAGGCAGCGGAACCGGAAGCCTACCGCAGTGCAGCATTACCCGCCATGCCGGCGCAGCCGCACGCATCCACGAGAGGCCTGGCCCCTCTCCTCGTGGTGCACGTCCGGTCCTTTCCGTGCCCGTGTCGTCGTCATGTCCCGGAGTCCCGGGCGCACCCGTGCGATCATTCGCGCGCGACTCCCCCGCCAGACCTATCGACGCCAGACCTGCCAATCCCATGCCGCCAGTTTCAACCCGTCGCCGTTATCGCCAACCCGTCTTCCTGTCCGCACTGGTACTGCTGATCGGGGTGGGGGTGGTGACCGTGCTCGGCGTACGCAGCCTGGGTCGCAGCACTGCGTGGGTCATGCACACCTACGAGACCATCAACCAGATCACCCAGGCACAGTCGTCGATGCGTGCGGTGGAAACTCATGCGCGAGGCTATCGACTCACCGGCAACCCGTTGCTCAGGACCGATTATCAGGCCGCGCGACCACTCGCGCGGCAGGCTCTGGAAGGACTCGTGAACGCGATAGAGGTTGACCCCCTCCAGTTGCGGCGCGCACTGGAAGTCCGCAGCTTGGCCACCGCACATCTCGACGAGTTGGAGCGCCTGATAGAGGTCCAGGCCGCCCAGGGCAGGGAGGCCGCCCAGTCTGCAATGGATGTCGAATCCAGTATCGCCCGCACCCGGAGCCTGGCCGCCGTCAGCGAGCAGATGCTCGCGCACGAGTTCGCCCTACTCGCGCAGCGCCAGGCCTCCAGCGACCGCAATGTTGCCTTGCTGCTCGCCTTCGTGGTCCTGGGTATCGGCCTGGCACTGTCATTGCTGTGGCTGCTGATCTGGGACCTGGCTCGCGAGAACTCCCGCAGCCGCCTCCTCGAGCGCGAGGCCCGGGAGGCCATGGGGCGTCTGGAGCAGGCACACGCACTGAGCGAGCTGCTGTCCGAGCAGCGCCGCGCGCTGAGCGTCTACGCCGGCCTGTTGCAGAGCTGCAACAATCTCGACGAGGCCATGGAACTGACCGCCAGCACCCTGCAGCAACTGGTTCCACACGGCGGCGGGCGCTGCTACGTGGGCCGCCAGTCGGGGGACTACTTCGAGAGCGCTGCGGACTTCGGGCATGCCTCGGTGTCCAGCAGCGACCTGCTGCGCAACGAGGAATGCTGGGCACTGCGCAGGGGCCAACCGCATCATACCGACGGCACCGTCGGGCGCATGCGCTGCGCGCACCTGGATCCCGGCACGTCACTGGCGGGCATCTCGACGCTATGCGTGCCTTTGGTGGCCCAGGGTGCATCGCTGGGCCTGCTCCATGTCAATGCTCCTTCCGGCGGTGGGCCTGGCGACAACGATGCGCAGATGATCCAGTCGATCGCCGAGCAACTGGGCATGGCGATGGCCAACCTGCAGCTGCGCGAGACCCTGCGCGTACAGTCCCTGCGCGACCCACTGACCGGGCTGTTCAATCGCCGCTACCTGGAGGAAAACATGCAGCGCGAACTGCAGCGCTGCGAGCGCCAGGGGTTGCCGCTGTCGCTGCTGATGATCGACGTCGACCACTTCAAGGCGTTCAACGACCGTCATGGCCACGCTGCGGGCGACGCCGCCCTGGCCCACGTCGGACGTACGATGCAGACGCAGATCCGCAGCGAGGACCTCGCCTGCCGTTACGGCGGCGAGGAGTTCACCGTGGTCCTTCCGGAGACCGATGTCAGGGTGGCAAGGGAACGCGCGGAGGCGATTCGCGCCGCGGTGTCGTCGACCACCCTGGTGCATCTGCGGCGGACGCTGGGCCCGGTGACGGTGTCGATCGGCGTGGCTACCTTCCCGGGAGACGGCACCACCCCGGAGGTCCTGTTCGAAGTCGCCGACGCTTCGCTCTACCGCGCCAAGGCCGAGGGCCGCGACCGGGTCGTGCACGCCGCTGCGACCACCTGAGGCGCGACCGGCCAGCGAT
>JBGTIC010000312.1:0-34747 GCA_041745895.1 Gammaproteobacteria bacterium | reverse complement strand
CATTCTCGCCCGCGAGCCTGCGGCCGCAAACTACGCCACGCCAGCGCTTCGCAGCGACGACGTCAACAGCGGCTCTTATGCCGGTGCGCGCGGCATAATCGGATGGGTGCCGAGCGACCGCCTCAATATTGATTTCATGCTCGCCTGGGAAGATGTGAAAGTCGATGGCAGCGCCGGGGCGCAGCACATCCCTGAAATTCCCGGCCCGATCCCGGGAACCTTTCTCGTACCGAACACCGTGAACCCGGCAGCCTCGAGCCCATACATGACCCCCTCGCGAGCCCGCAGATACGAGCACATCGAGGCGGCAAACTCATCTACTGCGGATGACATCATCCTCGCCAACCTTGTGCTTGCCTACGATCTCGGCGCCGCGAGCCTGACATCCTCAACCGCGTACTGGGACCGCACCACGGTGCTGAACAACGACGGCTCGAATATCGGCCGCTTCGTGACGGGACTCAACCATGCGGTGCCCTTTCTGATCGAGCGCGAGGACAATCCGCAGAGCTTCATTCAGGAGTTGCGTCTCACCTCCGATAGTGATGGCCGTTTCGCCTGGCTGGGTGGTGTGTTCTATCAGAAGATAGACCAGGACTTTCTGCTGCTCGGCAGCGACCTCAGCGGTCTGGATATCCTTTACTGGAATCGGGTTGTCCTGACGCCGCCGACCAGTGTTGCGCCCACAACCCGAGTCGTGACACGCCAGCAGGCGGAATACGTGGACAAGCAGATTGCCGCATTCGGCGAACTGAGCTACGACATCACCGAGCGTCTGAATGCGGCGTTCAGCTTTCGCTGGTTCAAGGTCGACCAAACATCGGTCGTGACAGGAGAGGGCTTTCAGTTCCTCTCGCAAGGCACGACGCGGGACAGCAATACCGATCGCAAGTTTACCCCAAGATTCAACCTGTCCTGGCAGGCGACTTCCGACCAGCTGTATTACGCAACCGTAGCCGAAGGCTTCCGCACAGGGATACTGCCGCGAGACCTGCCGCAGGCGATTTGCGGTCAGGAACTTGCCGCCGCGGGCTTCCCCGATGGTCTGGAGCCTACGGACCAGGATACAACATGGAATTACGAGATCGGCGCAAAGATGCGCTTCGCGGATCGGCGGGTCACATTGAATGCCGCTGCCTACCGCATAAAGTGGAAGGATGTACAGGGGCAGGTCTTCATGACCTCTTTCGCCCCTAATCCTGCCTTCAGCCAGTGTAATAGCGACGCAATCCTGAATGTGGGCGACGCAGAGATTGACGGCGCCGAACTCGAACTGTCTGCACAGCTCTTTGAGAGACTGCGCCTGGATGTATCCCTTTCATACACGGACGCGACGTGGACACGTGCGATCCCTCAGTATCGCGTCAGTCCTGGTGACAATGTCGAGAACACGCCAGACTGGCTCGCCTTTATTGGCTTGCAGCAGGGGTTCAGTCTTTTCGGGCGCGAGGCATTCGCACGCGTGGACTGGAACTATGTCGGAGAAAAACCTCGCAAGCCGGGCGATTTCGTGACCCAGGAACAGCCCTTCAAGATCGGCGACTACAGCACGGTGGGGCTCCGCGCCAGCGTCGCTCTCGGTAAACGCCAGCGCGCGGAGCTTTGGGTCGAAAACCTTTTCAACGAATACGGGGTCACATGGGCGCTGGATACCGGGGGATTCACTGCACCCACAATGTACCCGGTGCGCCCGCGCACGGTGGGGCTGACTCTGCGCTGGGATTTCTGATGCAACTGCCACGTTGAAACCTCACACAGGAGCTTCGCCTTGACAGACGCCGTTCGCTTGAGCCGCCGGAGCGTACTTATGGCCGGCATGCTTGTCCCTGTTACCTGTCCGGTTCTCGCTATGAGCACATCCGAAGAGAAGATTATCGTTTCTGGCGCGTCCGGCCAGCTGGGACGCCTGGTGGTCGAGGAACTGCTCCATCGCGGCGTGCTGCCGCGACAACTGATTCTGGTGAGCCGCTCGCCCGATCAGTTGGCCGAGTACGCAGAGAATGGCGCAAGCACGCCGTTCGGCGATGTTGATGAGGCTGAGTCGCTGCTGAAAGCCTATTCGGGCGGAACCCGCATGCTCATGATCAGTCTCGCGCTGGGCAGCGAATCAGACACGAGAGCCCGGCGCCACAAGGCGGCCTTCGACGCAGCGGTGGAGGCCGGGGTTCGGCACATCGCCTATACGTCGTTTGTCGGGGCCGACACGGGTGGCGACCCTGTGACCGAGGCCCACCGGGAAAGCGAACTGTTTCTTCGCGCCAGTGGCGCGCAGTGGACGATCCTGCGCAACAGCCTCTATGCCGACATGCGGTTGCCGCAGGCATTGCACATTGCGCGCACCGGCAAAGCTGTTGCGTGGCCGAGTGACCCCAAAAGCGCGCTTGTCACACGCAGGGATTGCGCAGCGGCGGCAGCAGGCGCGCTGGTCGGCGGTAGCAGATTTGAAAATTGCACGTTTACGGTTACGGGCCCATCGCTCGTGAACACGGCTGATATCGCAGCCATCGTCGGCGAGATCACAGGAAAAGACATAGAGGTGGTCGAACGTGATCCCAGAGGTCCGAACCAGAGTCCGCCGGGGCCAGAAGGTCCCGCTGGTCCGCCACCAGACAGCGGCATCACGGCAGCTGCCGCGATCGTGACCGACGCCGTTGCACGCCTCTCCGCACGGGCGCCTGCCAGCATGCGCGATTTCCTCCTGGCGCACACGGACCAGCTCCGCAAAGCGAGCGTGGCAGATATGGCGGCCTTGGCTTCTCCTCCTACGCTCGCAGCGACTCCTCGATGATCTCGTGCTGAAGTTCTCCCAGACCGTCGATCGCCACGCGCACCTGGTCACCGGCCTGCAGGAAGTTACTGCCCGGTCTGCTGGCGCAGGTACCCGGCGGCGAACCGGTGGCGATGACATCTCCGGGCATTAGCCGGATTGCACGCGACAGCCACTCGATAATCTCAGCGCAAGTGAAGATCTGATTCGCCGTGGAATCGTCCTGGCGCAGCTCGCCGTTCACCCAGGTGCGGATTCGCATAGCCTGCGGATCCGCAATCTCGTCGGCGCCGGTCAGCCACGGTCCGAAGGGCCCGAAACCTGCACAGCCCTTGCCAAGCAGCAGCAGATCGGGGTTGACGTACTCGCGGATGGAAAAATCGTTCACCACGCAGTAGCCGGCGATGTAGTCGGCCGCGTCGGCGGCGGACACGCCGTGGCATGTGCGACCAATGACAATGCCTAGCTCGCCTTCATAGTCGAGCGAGTTCGCAAACGCAGGCCGTGCAACCGTTCCACGTGGCCGATTCACGGCGCCCGGCAGTTTGATGAAAATGCGCGGCTGCCTTGGTAGCGCCAGTCCCATCTCGCGCGCATGGGTCCGGTAGTTCAAACCAATACCGAAAAACTGCCTTGGCGCGGTCACCGGTGCCAGCAACTCGACCTGGGATTGTGAAATGCGCGTGCGCCCGACGGGATCGGGCATGCCCTCATCCTGCAGCCGCTCCCATAGTCGCATCACACCCGCGTGCGGTGCCTCGACCAGATCGCTGAGATCCAGCAAGTGATCGTCGGGCAGCACGACGCCGACGCGAACGCGCTCACGGAACCTGAAACAGGCAAGCCGCATCGCGCCTGTCAGCCCTTGCCACGATCCCGATCAGCAAAACTTCCGCCGCTCTCGGCCAGCGATCTGAGCAGCGCACTGGCCTGCCAGTACTGCGGGTCGAGTTGCTGACGGAAGGCATCGATGCCGGCCACGATTTTCTCAAGGCCGATCTCATCGGCAAGGAACAGCGGGCCGCCACGATAACGCGGGAAGCCATAACCGTTGTTGTAGACCACATCGATGTCAGCGGCGCGCAGCGCGATCCCGTCCTCGAGCACCATTGCCGCCTCATTGATCAGCGCATACATGCAGCGATCGAGAATCTCTTCATCATCGATCTGGCGCTGACGAATGCCGAGTTCATCTGCGGCACGCCGGAACAGCGCTTCGGCCTCCGGGTTGGGCGTACGGCTTCGCGTTTCGGGATCGTAGTTGTAGAATCCGCGACCGCTCTTCTGCCCCAGCCAGCCCTGCTCCGCCAGCAGCTTCGAGGGCAGATAGTAGCTCGGATCATCCGGCAGGCTGTCTCGGCGCTCCTCGCGAATCTTGACGCCCACATCGACACCGGCGAGGTCGTAGACGGCAAGAATACCCATGGCCCAGCCGAACTGCTGCAGCACGCCATCGATCTTTTCGACGCTGGCGCCTTCCAGGAGCATTCGCTCAGCCTCACGTCCGTACGGATCCATGATGCGATTGCCAATGAAGCCGTGGCAGACCCTCGCCAGCACCGCGGTCTTGCGAATGCGTCTGGCCATTTCGAATGCACTGCGGATGACCTCGTCGGAGGTGTGATCAGTGCGAACGATCTCCAGCAGTCGCATGACATGCGCGGGGCTGAAAAAATGCAGCCCCAGCACATCCTCAGGCCGGGAGGTGACGGCCGCGATCGTATTGATGTCCAGCGTCGAGGTGTTCGTGGCAAGCATGGCACCGGGCTTGCAGATCTGATCGAGCTCCAAGAATATCTTCTGCTTCAGCGCCATGCTTTCGAACACAGCTTCAATCACCAGATCGACGTCACTGAGCTCACCCATCGTGCCGGCGCAATGGATCAGACGCAGGGTGGATTCCATTGCCTCGGCGCTCATGCGCCCGCGCTTCACGCGGCTCTCATACGTCTTACGGATCTCGGCCAGCGCCTTTGCCGCAGCTTCGGCACTGACATCGATCAGCCGTGCAGCAATGCCGGCGTTGGCGAATGCCATGGCAATGCCGCGACCCATCGTGCCGCCACCAACGATGCCCACCGAGGTGATCGCTCGCGGAGCAATACCGTCGTCCAGACCCGGCACCTCAGAGGTCTGGCGCTCAGCGAAAAACAGGTGACGCAGCGCGCGCGACTCGACCGTGGTCAGGGAGTCATCCGAGAGGCGGGCCTCATGCGCGATGCCTTCGGCGAACGCACGCGAACTCGCCGACGCCTCTATTGCATCCACAATGCTGCAAGGGACGGTGCGGTTCGGATTCGTCTTGGCGGCCGCCTTTCTCTGCTCGTCGAAATAGTCGGCCGTAGGGGCGGCTTCTGGCAGTTCGCGCGCCGACGCTCGCAGGTGCTCATGGCCTATTGCCGCGAGTTCCATGGCCCGCGTTGCCGCCGCCTGCCGAAGATCTGATGCCACGACCTTGTCTACCAGACCCAGCGCGAGCGCCTCGTCAGCCGTCACCATGCGCCCGGAGAGCATCAGGTCCAGCGATGCAGGGATGCCGATCAGCCTGGGCAGTCGCTGGGTGCCGCCCGCCCCCGGCACGATGCCCAGCGTGATCTCGGGGAAGGCCAGGCGGGTGCCCTGAAGGGCGACGCGGGCGTGGCAGGCCAGTGCCGTCTCCACGCCACCGCCCAGCGCCGTGCCGTGCAGGGCCGCGACGATCGGCTTGTCCAGCGCTTCGAGCTCATCGAGCAGATCCCTGAGCAGCGGCGCTGCGATGCCAGTATCGAACTCGCGCAAATCCGCACCGGCGATGAATGTGTTGCCTTCGCAGGCCAGCACACCCGCCAGCATCTGCGCGTCGGCTGCGAACGCCTGGAGCGCAGCACGCAGCTGCTCGCGCAGCTCTCGCGTGAAGGCGTTGACGGGCGGATTGTCGATGAGCAGCAAGCCCACGTGCCCCTGCCGTTGCAGTGTCACCAATTCACTCACGGTTAGATTTCCTCAGCCAGTTTTCCGAGCGACGCCGAACGACCACGTCAGCCTGACATGCTGCGAGCCGGCTACATGATTTTCAATTTCAATATATAGCCAGACCCATAATTAGAAGTTATGCTTGGTCCGCGGCCGAACCAACCCGGAGGGGATCTCATATGGAGCTGCTGGACTCGCGACGACTCAGGCACTTTCTCGCGGTGTATGACTTGCGCAGCATTGGCCAGGCTGCAGACAAGCTGTTTCTGACGCAGCCCGCGCTGAGCAAGAGTCTGCGGCAGCTCGAAGAAGACCTGCAGGTAAAACTCTTCGATCGCACCCCGCTTGGCGTGGTCCCGACCGTGTTTGGTGAGGCGCTTGCGCAGCGGGCCAAAGTGATTCGCGCCGAGATGCGCCACGCGGAATCCGAGATTGCCAACCTGCGGGGCGCGGCCAAGGGCCAGGTCAGCGTTGGCGTGGGTCCGAGCATCGCGGCGACGCTGATGCCAATTGCCACGCAACGCTTCTATCAGGAGCGCCCCGGCATCACCGTTAACGTCATCGAAGGCCTCGTCGATACGCTGATGCCGGCGCTGCGTCGGGGTGAACTGGAACTGGCCATCGGAGCCTGGCCGCCGGCACGCGACGCCGATCTGGCCACCGAGCGCATCTTCCGGGACCGCGTCTCGGTCGTGGCAGGCAGCAAGCATCCGCTGCTGCGGCACAAGTCGCTGCGCCTGGTTCAGCTGCTGGATCACCCCTGGGTGCTGCCGCCGGAAACCCAGCGCTGGCGTCACCTCATGGAGGAGACGTTCCTGGCCGCCGGCCTGTCGCCACCGCAACCGGCTGTCACCAGCAATTCGGCCAGCTTCATTCGCACCCTGCTGCTGGAGAACCAGTTTCTGAGCTTTCTGCCCATGCAGCTGCTTTCGCGTCCGCGCGAGCCGGACCGTTTGCGTGCAGTGGAGGTGGAGGGTTTGTCGCGCGAGGTGGATGTGACCGTGACCTATCGCGAGCGCGCGATACTTTCTCCAGCCGCACACGCACTGCTCGCGACGCTGCGGGAGGTCGCAGTACCGCGCTGACGGCCTGCCAAAGCCGGGTGCGTCGGAATGCCACCGGCGCCTCACCTGGCGACCTGTACTTCGCCTTTTTCGTTATCCACCACGACCGGCGTGTCGAAGTACTCGATCTGCGGCGCAAAGCCAAGCTGCGCTTGCATCGCCGCGGATACCCGGTCGAAATACGCCAGCGCCGCGTCCTTGTCTTTCCACAGGTACACGCCCCTGCCAGTCCCCGCCTCGAGATCCAGGCACAGGTATTTGCGCACCAGCTGCTCTTCTGTCTGGTAGAGCGGAATGGTCTTCTGGATCTCGCTGATGTGCTGGTCCATGGTCATGCCTGGACGCAGCGGAAAACGGGTTATGGCAGTGATCATCTCGAGTGTCTTCCTTATTTTTTAGGTTAAAGAAACGGCACCATGCCCAGACGCAACATGTCGCGGGTGAAGTCGCAGGCATAGCCCACCCATGCGTCGTTCATGCGCCTGCCCGCCGGATACTCGCGCGTGACGCCATAGGCGCCGAGGATCTCGACAGCGCGCTGGGAGTTCCGAATGGCAACATCCACGGCCATGGTTTTCGCGGCAGGGGCTTTCAGCGTCGCCGCCGCAAACGGATCCGAGTCCACGGCCAGCGCGGCGTCCCACACCATCAGCCGCGCGGCATCAAGTTCCGCCCGCATGTCCGCGAGCTTCAGGCCCACCGCCTGATGTTCGATGATCGCCTTGCCCCAGCTGCGCCGCTCGCGCGCGTACTCGAGTGCCGTGTGCAGCGCCGAACGCGCAAGGCCCAGAAAGCAGGCCGCCAGGCAGATCGGCATCTGCGGCAATGCGGACATGATGGCCGCTCCCTGGCCTTCCTGGCCGATCAGGGCTGAGGACTCAAGCCGCACGCCATCGAGCACTACTTCGGCATGGTGTGATGCGCGCCACCCGATCAGCTCGGTGCGGCGACCCACCTGCAGCCCGGGGGTACCCGCCGCCACATGAAACACCGACAGCGTCTCGTGCAGCGGCCGGCCCGGATCCGTGCGGGCCATCACGAAGAAGCGATCGGCCAGTGCAGCATTGGTGATGAACGCGGATTTCTGCCCGCTGAGCACATAGCCGTCGTCATCCCTTCGCGCGTGGGTACGTATACCGAGGCTGGCGTCGGGCTGCGGACAGAACAGCTCGGAGCCGGCGACCGTGGGCTCGCTCAGGGCGCCGCTGAGAATGAGATCCTGCTCGATGAACTCCCCGAGGAGTTGCGCACGCTGGCTTTCAGTGCCTGCCTTCAGCACGATCAGCGGCACCGTCGCATTCAGGGCAAACAGGTCCGCCGCCACGGCGACATCGGCCGCACCGAGCTCTTCGAGCAGCAGCACCGCATCGATACAGCGCCCGCCTACACCGCCGTAGCGTTCGGGCAGCAGAAGGTGCGTAAAGCCAAGCGCCTTTCCAGCGCCGAACAGCCGTCGTGTGCGCAGCGAGACTTCCGCGATATCCGTCGAGGCATCCGTGGTGTTGAGCCATTCAATGAACGGGAGGATGTCGCGGCGCGCGAACTGCTGCCCGGTTTCGATGAGCATCTGCTGATCGTCGTCGGGTCGCAGATCAAGCATGCCGGTCTCCCTGCGTGGCTGCACGGCCGCGGAAGAATCCGCTGTAGTCCTCCGGCACCTGCACACCGATCGCGCGCACAGCGGCGACCGCAGCGTCCATCTCCGCCTTGAGCAGTTTCATGACCGGCTGACGGGTGAACCCGCCGTTTCCACCGGTCAACCACTGGTAGAACTTCTGCTGCGGCCAGTGGTAGGTGCCCAGCGCCTGGGTCGGCATGAACTGCTGCTCGAAACATTCGCGCACAGGCACCAGCGACCAGTAGATCTGCATCGCGGTATCGACCTCTCCGCGTTGCAGCGCGCTGAAGTATTCCACCAGGCGCGGTTGTTCCGGTGTCTGGAACAGCTCATAGGCACCCGCACCCGCAAACTGCAGTTGCTGGCTGTCGATGAGCAACGGCCACCAGCGCTCCCACGGGAACTCGATAATGACATCACTGCCGTAGCGACGAAACACCTCGAAGATGAAACCGGGCTCAAGCAATCCCATCTTGACACCGATCACGTTGCGCTCTTCGAGCAGCGCATCGATGACTTCGAGAGGAAAGCCCATCGGGTCGAGTCGCCCGAAGTTGAACTTGTGGCTTGGATAGACGAAAAATCCCAGGTCCGGCGCAGCCCGGCAGATGCGGCGACTGGCCTCGACGACGTCATCAGCAGAGCGCGGCCAGAAGTGAAACGGATACCCCAGCAGGGCAGTGCCAGCGCCGGCCTGCTGAGCATGACGCGCCAGCGCTTGCGTGTCCTCCAGCGTATCGCAGATGAGATTGACCGATACCGAGATACGTCCGTTCGCCGTGCGCGTGACGATATCGACGAGTTGCTTCGCTTCAGCGAAGCTCAAGCCCGCCTCGACAGCACACACCGTCGAGACGAATCCATGGCGTATGCTGTGCTCCACGTCCCACTGGATGCCCGCCTCATCAAGGCGACTGAAATCCGCCGAGAATGACGGAAACACACAGTTCTCAATGCCCTTGAGGGTGGTGCGTGCCCATTGTTTCAGATCCGACATGTTCGTATCCGCCCGACTGTTCAGTCGCGCACCTTCAGCATCAGCTTGCCCTGCAGGTGGCCCTGTTCACTGCGATGATGCGCCTGCGCTGCGTGCGCCAGCGGAAGAACATCGGAGACCAGGGGCCGCATGACACCACTTTCGTAAAGCGGCCGGACCTTGTCGAGAGTGTCAGGTCGGTTCTCGAACGCCACCTCGCGGACGCTGATGCCGAACTTCTTGCTCATGGGTTCCCGATTGGCGATCTCTACCGGATCGGCTCGCAAGACCACCAGCATCACGCCGCCGCGCCGCAGGACGCCGTATGTCCGTTGATTGACCTCGCCCCCGATAGGGTCCAGGGCGACATCGATGTCCTTGACCACTTCGGCAAAATCCTCGCGCCCGTAGTCGATCACCTGGTCCGCGCCCAGTTCGCGTACGAACGCCACATGTTTTTCGCTGCAGGTTGCGGCAACCCAGCAGCCCATCGCCTTGGCCAGCTGCACCGCTGTGCTGCCCACGCCTCCACCGGCACCGTGGATCAGGACGCGGCTGCCGGCGCGGATCTCGCCCAGCTCTACGAGCGCAAACCACGAGGTCATTGCTGTCATTGGGATGGACGCCGCTTCAATGAAGCTCAGGTTCGCCGGCATCCTGCGCGCCAGCATGTAGTTGATGGCCGTGAGTTCAGCGTAGCTGCCCGAGCGCATGGTCTCCTGGAGCCCGTACACCTTGTCACCCACATCCAGGCCCACGACCTCGCTACCGCGGTCGACGATCACGCCGGCAAAGTCGGTTCCAAGCACATGGGGCGGCTGCAACGGATAAAAACCTTGCAACCATCCGCGCCGGATCTTGCAATCATAAGGATTGAATGCTGCCGCATGAATCTCCACGAGCACATCGTTGGGCCGCATCTCGGGTGCCGCGATCTCATCAAACCGCAGCACCTCGTCGATGTCGTCTCCATAGCGATCAAGAATCACGGCCTTCATCAGCACTTACTCCAGTCAATCGTGACAACGCTGCAGGGCGCCCGGGGCCGGGCCGCCGTACCATTCCCCCCACATCAATCCACCATATTCGAATGGCACCAGCGCCAGCAGACCCATGGCGACCCCGGCATCGATCACCACATGGCTGGTCAACTCCACCCACACGAAGCTTATGCGAATCGCATAGGCCAGCGCGCTGCCGGGCACAGACTCCGCGGGATCGGCGATATCACGCACGCGCACCGTGTCGGCTGTCGCCTCGGGTCCTGCCACGACGAAGTATCCCAGTGCGTCATGCGGGCACTGTGCCGTGGGAAAAAATTCGATCGTATTCATGTGGGCGGGCAACAGTCGCTCGCTCCCCCGGTAAGGAATCATCCGATCAGGCGCATGCGGCAGATCGGTACGCACCGGCGCGGCCAGCATGACGCGCATATCCGGTACCGACTCACTCGGCGCTTCGGGCCCCTCGCCGCCGTAGGCAGGCGGTACGATGGCATTGAGCTGCACCGGCAGGCCAAGATACCAGCCCGGCACCGCCCTGTCGGTCTTGCCCGGTGACGCGGCGGCGGGCATCGGCGCACTACCGAGCAATACGAGTGCGGCCAGCACGCCAAGGGCGCCAACAATCTTCATGTCATCACTCCTGCCAGGCCAGCGGGCTCATCTCTGCGGGTCAGTTGCCAGGCACACCAGCGTCTTACCTGGGGGCGCGGCGGCGAACAACGAGGCAAAGGCGTGCGGTGCGGCGGCCAGGCCATGGTGGACATTTTCGATCACCGGCAGACGCCCGGAGCGCACGAGTTCATGCAACTGCTTCAGCGTCGGAGCAAACCTCGACGCATGATCACCGACTCGAAAGCCGCTGACGGTCAAGCGCTTGCGCAGCACCTCCATCATCGAGCCGTAGTTGGGAGGTTTTTCGGTGCTGTTGTAGCTGGAAATGAAGCCATACATGGCGATCCTGCCGAGTGGATTCATACTCGCGAGCACAGCGTCGTGCAGCGCGCCGCCAATGCTGTCCAGGAACACATCCACACCGCCGGTCTCGATCAGGCTTTGGGTGAGCACTTCGGGATGACGATGATCGTGGACGCCGTCGAGGCCCAGCTCCGAGCGCAGGTAGTCACGCCGTGCAGGTGATCCGGAAATTCCGATGACGCGGCAATCTCGCAGCCGCGCAAGCTGCGCGGCTACGTTTCCTACTGCCCCGGCAGCGGCGCTGATCACGACTGTGTCACCGGCAGCGGCCCGCGTCGTTTCAAGCAATAATGCCGCCGTGAGCCCCGGGCTGCCGAGTACACCGAGATACGCCGAAGGTCCGATGCCTTCGTCCACCTCGATTCGAGACAGATTCTGAGCCATGGCCACATTGACCTGCTGCCACCCCAGATCGCCCATGACCCAGTCGCCTGGCTTCAGGCTCGGATCATTGGAGTTCCTCACCCGCCCCAACGCACGTCCCGGAATGACTTCTCCGGGGCGGACCGGTCGTCCCATGGTCGCCGAGGGCTCGAGTTGCAGGCGCAGGAACGGATCCATGGACAGGTGGCTGACCTCGACCAGCACCTCGCCGACGGCTGCGTCCGTGATGTCTCGCTGTTCGAAACGAAAATCATCGGCGACAGGCACGCCTTGGGGGTAACGCGCGAGCACGATCGCAGTCTGAGCGTTCATGCCCGCGCCGAGCGATCTGATTCAATCTCGCCAGCGCCGCGAGACGGGGTATCAGCAGCCGAGGCGTGGCGTCGCAGAAAGGTGATGAGCGCACGATCGAACGCGTCCGGGTTTTCGAGGTTGCTGAGGTGCCCGGCATCGGGAAGCAGACAAAACTGTCCATTGGGAATCGCCGCAGCCATGCTGCGCGCGTAGTCAGGCGTTGCAATTCGATCATGCTCACCGACCATGACCAGCGTGGGTACCTTGATGCTCGCGAAGGGCGGGAACTTGGTGTACCGGGTCACGGTATCCAGTGTTTTCAGGTAGGAGGCCTTGCGCAAGGCAGCAAAGCTGTCGATCACCGACTGAACAGCGGCGGCGCTGGCATCCGGCGCCACAAGATGCTGGGCCATGCCGTAACCCATTTCCACCGGCGTCTGGCCATCGAGCAACGGCTTTTGTCGCAGACGCAGCACCTCCTCGAGCGCTTCACGCGAGCGTGTCGCCTCCGCACCTGCGCTGGTATCAGCCAACACCAGCGATGCCACATGGTCTGACGTCCGCCCGTAGAAGTCCAGCGCAATGCGCCCGCCCATCGACAGGCCAACCAGATGGGCCCGCCGACAACCAAAGGCATCGATCACGCGCTGCAGGTCTGCGCTGAAATCGGCGAAATCCAGCGCCCCTTCGTAATCCTCGCTTGCGCCATAGCCGCGCGCGTCCCAGGCGACCGCGGTGAACTCGGGTGCCAGGCTCTGGAGTTGCTCGCGCCAGTTCAGACGATTGCCGCCGATGCCATGCAACAGGATGACCAGTGGTCCGTCGCCAGCGACGTCCACCGCGATCTTGGGTGGGGGACCCAGCGTAAGTGTCTTGAGCTTCATGTCCGGATGGTCGAGGGCGATCAGGCCAGTTCGCCCTGCAGTCGACCCTGTTTCGCAACGACCGTGTCATCGAGCGATATATCGCAGTGGCGGACGGGCAGATCGAAGTGACCAAGCGTATAGCGTTCCGCCGAGGGATTCGCGCCGGTCGAGTAGAGAAAGTTTCCAGCGAACGCACGTTGCTCGGTGCCGTTGGTATCGCGCTTGTCATACATCACCAGGGCATCCCATCGGGCCGCGGGATTCATGCCCCAACCCACGTGCGAGACGCCGTAGGCGTTGCGGTCCCCCCACGCCTCGAAGTAGCTGCGCATCAATTCCGCATCCAGCCCGTCACCCTCGATGTCCGTCACGAAATCATCCTCGATGGTGAGTCGGATGGGGCGTTCCAGATAGCGCTTGAAAGTAAGATTGATGTCGCCGGCATCCAGCACCAGCGTGCCGTTCACCGAACCGCCCGGGGGGAAGCAGCTGCAGATGCCGCCAGGCCAACTCGCCAGCTGACCAGGGCGCGTCGCCACGCCAAAATTGCCACCGACCCGTGCGCCGGCCAGTACGATGGTCAGGTCGGTACCGGCAGTCGAGGTGACGTGCATCCTGCTGGCCGCCAGCATCATGTCACGACCTTTCTGTATCTTCGGAAACAGTGCCGGGTCGGGCTGCAGGCGCTCCAGGGCCTCCGGGTGTTCATTGCTGATATAAAGTGCACGTGCGCCGGAGCCGAGGATCTTCGGTGTTTCCGGCGCATGCATGATGCCTTCAACGGTCAGATCGGCGATAAAGCTGACACTGGTCAGTGCGGCCAGTACGGGCTTCAGACCATCGAGTGCGTGGGTCGAGCCGGTGGAGCGCACGGGTACGGGGGCCTCCTGGGCCGGCGTAGGCATGACGACATGACAGGGGCGTGCGCCGATTCGCAGCAACGCCAGTTCGGCCAGCTGAACATTGATGGCGCGCGACTGGGTCTCGGAGAGAATGACGACTTCATCCCCCGCGGTCACTTCACACAACTCGAAGGTTCTGATAAAGGCCCGGATCCATTTTTCTTCAATTCTTTCCTGCAGCACTCGTAACCCCCGTGCCTGTTCTGGTCGCGACCGAACCTGATTTTCCGCAGGCCCGACCACGAAATACAAATTGCTTTTTTACCCGGGCCCATAACCTGCCAGGCTAACCGGCATGCATCGCCTCGATCTCGACGACCATACAGGTACCGTCCTGGAACTCGAAGGCCACGTGATCGCCGGGCGCGGCCTCCAGCGGCGGCATCATGGCGCCCGTCGCCACCACGTCGCCGGGCTGGAGGGCAAGACCAAAGCGCGGCAGGGTGCGGTACAGCCAGTCCACGGCTGCCAGTGGCTGGCCGTCGAGCACCTGTGTCGCCTCGCCCCGGGCCACGGACTCGCCATTCCTGGTGACCGCCACTGCTGCACGCTGCGCTTCCTGCGCGCTCCATTGCAGATCGTGAGCCGGCAGAATCAGACCTCGATTCACCCCATTGTCGGCGATCAGGCACAGGCCACCTGCAGCAAACGGTTCAGCAAAGTCGGGACGGTTGATCTCGATCACCGGAAGGATCTGCGACAGGGCGTTCGCCGCCGGAACCCCCGCGGCCAGCTTCTCGAGCGCAGGCTCGTCAATGACTGCGCCGATCTCCGCCTCGATTGCCAGTGTCCCCGCCCGGCAAACCAGTGTGGCCCCGGACCGGTGCAACCAGCGCCGGCTGATGCGACCGAAGAAGGGCTCCTGCAAGCCGAGCATCTGCCACGCACGCGTGGAGGTCGCGCCAACCTTCCAGCCGCAGTGGGGTGCCGAATCGGCAGCTACGCTGGCCGCCACCTGGTAGGCCTCCCGGAGGTCGCGCGGGCATTCGACGCCATCATGGCTGATCAGGCGCCAGTCCCGGCGCGCCGCGATCAGGGCCGAGGCAAGCTGCTGCATCTGCGGCTGCCGTGAGCTCAAGCGCTGTCTGACATCGGGGGGATCGACCATGATCCGGCAGCTTGCCGTTCGACGGCGGGGACCACCAATATCTTCTCGGCTCCGGGCCATAACCGACTCTGCGCTATCCGCATGTGTCGTGCACGTATTTCGGCTCGGCAAAGTCGCATGCCCATAACCCGCAGTTATTGGCGAGTGCCGAAGAAACACTGCCGTTGGCGTAACGGCCATGCAAGCATAAGTTCGCCGCACCACCCGTGCGAAGCCATCCATTTATTGAGCTGGGGGAGATCACGTGATGCCGGCGAGGTTCTCGATTCCCGACTTCGAAGAAGTTCACCTTCAGATCCCGACTACATGTCTGCTGAACACGCCGCGCTGAGCGCACGCGCCACCTGGCGCATCCGCCTTGGCGCAGCCGCGCTGCATGTCGTGCGCATTCTCGTTGGCGCCTTCTACCTGTTCGCCGGCCTCAACTATTTTCTTGGTTTTGTCGCCCTCGGCAACAGTCACGAATTCCTGGAGATGATGATCCCCGGAGGCTATTTTGCCTTCGTGAAAGGCCTGCAGGTCGCAGGCGGCATCATGCTGCTGAGCAATCGCTTTGTCGCGGCAGGCCTGATTCTCCTGACACCCGTCACGGTTAACATCGTGATCTTCCTGTTCGCGATCTATCAGACCCAGATCGTTGATGGGGTCGTCCTGATGATCCTGAACCTGGTGCTGCTGTGGGCCTATCGCGATGCGTTTCGCGAAATCTTTCGCCCGCGGCGCGTGCCGGCCCTCTGAATAAAGCGGCACGATGGAGGTTTCCCATTGAAAGACAATGACTACAGCGAACCTGCTGGCTATCGTCATGAGATCGTCGAGGTCGATGTGGCGGTGCTCGGCCACACCAATTACAGCAACCGGCGCGGCGCCTGGAACATGCATCGGGATTTCCGCGATGACGTCCCCGACAGGGCGCTGCAGGGATTCCGGCAAAGCGATGTGCGTGGCACCACCTTCTACTTCGAGGGACTGGTGTACGCGGCCGGCACGATCCCCGAGCCCCCCGAAGATGACTACAACGCTGTGGTCTGGCGCTTCGACCAGGCACCCATGGGCAGCTTCTTCAGCCGCGGCTGGGTGATCATCAACAATCGCACGGACGCCCCGGACGGACCAAGGCCCGATCCACACCTGATTTCCTTTGCGGACTATTACCTTGGCGCAACGGTGTCGGCACAGGACCTCACCCCGACAGACATGCTGACCACCACCGGCATGGAGAACGGCGTCCCTCCCCATGATATTGTCGTGCGCGCAGTTGCCGGTGGTACTGGCCGATTCGCTACCGCGAAAGGCTCCGTGAGCCAGCGCCGGATAGGCCGCAACAGCACTGGATTGCGCGGACTCGCCCTGCCTTCGGGCGTATCTCCACCGTCGCCGAATTTTCGACTGCGCTTCGAACTATGGCATCTGGCCTGAATACGGGAGTTGACTGAATAATGCAATCAAAAATGAAGTTCGGACGCCGCGGCGTAATGGCCGGTGTGATGGGTCTGCTCACCGGCGCGCTTGCAGGGCGCACTGCAGTCGCCGAGTCGTCTCAGGCGAAAGCCCCGGGCAGCCAACGCGAAGTGATCACCATCGATGTCGCGGTGCTTGGGCATACCAACTACGACAACGAAGACGGTGCGTCGAACCGCCATCCGGACTATTCCGGGCAGCATCCTGACGAGGACCGCTTTCGAGCAGGCTTTCGCCAAAGCGACCTTCGCGGCAGCATGCAGTATCACGAGGGCCTGATCTATCCCGGCGGAACGATCCCGGATCCCAAGGGCAAGCGTGACGTGAACTGGGACTTCGAGCAGGAACCTATCGGTTCGTTCTTCGATCGCGGCTGGGTGGTCATCAACAACAAGTCAGACGCTCCGTATGTGCCCAGGCCTGACCCGCATCTGCTCTCGCACACTGATTACTATCTCGGTGGCATCGTAAGTGCGCAAGACCTGACCCCTACCAATATGCTGTCGGTCGTGGGACTGCAGCATGACAGTCAACAGGAAGATCCACGCTTTCTGCGCGCGGTGGTCGGTGGCACGGGCCGCTTTGCCAATGTGCGCGGCCAGATGATTCAGCGGCCGTGGGGCAATAATACATCGGTGCTGCAGGGCCTGTTCATCCCCAAGGGCGTCAAACCGCCTTCGCCGAATTTCAGAATCGAGTTCGAACTCTGGATATGAGGACCGCGGGGCTCACGCTGGGGCTTCGGTCAGGAAAGTGATCGACTCAGGTGCGCCTGCCTCGCAGCCAAAACGAATGCGTCGTGCGTGACTTGCGCTGCGTGGCAACAGCAGCCGCACGCTCCAGTCGGCAAGCGCCATAGCGCGCTGCTGTTGGTAGTGCGGCTGCCGCCCAGGCCCCTGGACAGCGACCGCGACATCGGCGTTGCGCACCAGCAGGGCAGCAGCCAGCAGGCAACCACACTGGCCCAACAGGTCCACGGCGATCCAGCCGGGATCCAGGCCGTCACGCAAAACGGCGTTGTTCGCCAACCTGACAGACGTGCGGAAATCCTCTAGCGCCTCGCGCACTGCGATGCGCCATCGCTCCGACACGGCTTTGCCTGTCAACCAGCCGTCGATTTCATCGAGCAGGCGACCGAGGGCACGACCGTCGTCGGCGAGCACCCTGCGACGCATGAAATCCAGGGCCTGTATTCCGTTCGTGCCCTCATAAATCGAGGTGACGCGAACGTCACGATACAACTGTGCGACACCGGTCTCCTCGACGTAGCCCATTCCGCCATGAATCTGGATTGCGAGGCTGCATACCTCTTCGGCCATATCGCTGCACCAGGCCTTGACCACCGGCGTCAGTAACGCCGCCTGCGCCGCAGCAGAAGGGTCGCCGGCCTCGGCTTCATCGATCCGCCGTGCTGCCAGCAGCGCAAGGCTGCGACCAGCCTGGGTCAGCGTCTGCATGTCGGCAAGCATGCGCGCGACATCAGCGTGCCCGATGATTGCCTGCGACGCTGCATGCTCAGGCGTGCGGCCTTGCACGCGTTCATGTGCCCACGCCACCGCCGCGCTCGTTGCACGCGCCGCCGCCCCGTTGGCTTGGACACCTACCCCCAGACGCATATGGTTCATCATCGTGAACATGCAGGCCAGCCCTGCATGAGGCTTGCCTACGAGGTACGCCACAGCGCCCTCATTCGGACCCAGGGCCAGTGCACAGGTCGGGCTGGCGTGCAGGCCCAGCTTCGATTCGGTCCCGATCAGTTCGATGTCGTTGCGCCGGGCTGCCGAATCGTTGCTTCGCAACACTGCCGGCATCAGGAACATGGAGAGACCGCGACTGCCAGCAGGGGCATCAGGCAGGCGCGCCAGTACCAGGTGTGCAATCTGCTCGGTCAGGTCGTGATCGCCCCAGGTGATGAAGAGCTTCCGGCCACGCAGCACGAAGTGTTCGTCGGCGGGTTCAGCGGAAGTTCTGATGGCGCCCAGATCCGAGCCTGCGGCAGGCTCGGACAGGCACATCGTGGCGGTCAGTGTGCCGTCAATCAGGCCGGGAAGAAACGCCTGCCTCAGCGCCTCGGATCCGTGGTGCTGCAGCGCCAGCGCAGCACCTACGGCCAACTCCGCGCAGGTGGCAAATGACAGATTGGCAGCCGCCCACAGCTCCGATACGGCCGCATGCACCGTCGTGGGCATACCGTGGCCGCCGAACTCGGACGGCTGCGCGAGCGCGGGCCAGCCGGCTTCACTGAATTGCTGCCAGGCTTTCGCAAAGCCCGGTGCGCAATGTACACGTGCATCAACGACCTTGATCCCTTCCCGGTCGCCGGAGGCATTCAACGGTGCGAGGACGTTGCCGGCGAAGCGCCCCGCCTCGTCCAGAATGCCGGTTATGTCCTCGGCGGCAAGCTCGCCCTGCCCGGCCTGCAGCTCGCCGGCACCCATCAGGGCCACCATCAGATCCTGCACGGGTGCAGTGTAGTGTGTGCTCATGAGGAATCGCGTCTCGTCGTCACCCGGGCAGAGGTCATCATGACTTTGCCGCTTCACCATGATCAGGTGCGAGACGCTCCAGCAACGCCTGCCACTGTTGATCCAGCGCAGCCAGGTTGCGTTGCTTCACGTGGCCAAAACCACGAATAGCTGCGGGCAGTCTGGCCAGCTCCAGAGCATTCGCAAGTGTGTCTTCCGTTACCCGTGCGGCAATCTGCTCGCAGGTGTGCTCGAAGCGGCGGATCAGACCACGCTCCATGCGTCGCTCCGCGGTGTACCCGAAGGGATCGAGCCAGCTGCCACGCAGAACCTTCAGTGCAGCCAGCGGGCGAAATACCGCGAAGACCCAGCTGCCAAACTCCATCTTGCGAGGTTCGCCCGTGTCGGCATCCCGCCGCGCCAGCATTGGGGGCGCCAGCAGGACCCGGACGCGATAATCACCCTCGAACTCAGCCTCGAGCCGCGCGCGGGCTTCGTGGTGTAGGTGCAGTCTGGCGACTTCGTATTCATCCTTGTAAGCCATCAATCTGAACAGCGTGCGTGCCACAGCATCGGTCAGCTGTCGGGAGTCGGGTGAAACGCTTCGTTCCGCCTCGCGCACGCGCGCCACCTGCCGGCGATATCGCTCGGCATAAGCCGAGTTCTGATACTCCGTCAGAAACGAGGCCCGGTGCTCGATCAATGCTTCCAGGTCGGAATCATCGCTCGCCGTATCGGGCGTGGCCGCGTCATCCGCCGGCGCGCCGAGTTGTGCGTGCAGCCAGTCCGGGTCGTAAGCGGCCCGTCGTCCCAGTGCCAGAGCGCGCAGATTTGCCGGCACCGCCACGCCGTTGAGCTCGATCGCCCGCCGCAAGGCCTTAGTGGATACCGGTACCCAGCCACGTTGCAGAGCGAAGCCGAGCAGAAACAGATTCGCACCCAGCGCGTTACCAGTCAGGTGGGTCGCAGCCCGCGTGGCCTCGACCCTGGCAATGGCACCTGCTCCGGCGCGCGCCTCGATGCGCTCGAGCAGCTGGCCGGTCGCGAAATCGATGTCTGGATCGCGCTGGAATCCGGCCGTAGGCACCCGATGCGTGTTGAGCGCGATGTGCGTGCGACCGCGAGCGACCGTCGCCAGGGCCTCGTCACTGGCAGTGACCACCAGGTCGCAGCCCAGCACGAGTGTGGCGGTACCGGCCGGTATTCTGGCAGCCGCCAACGACTCGCCGGACGCGGCAATACGGATGTGGCTGAACACCGCCCCGCCCTTCTGCGCCAGGCCAGTCATATCGAAGGCGTTCGCGTTACGCCCCTCCAAGTGCGCGGCCATGCACAACAGCGCGCCAACCGTGACCACGCCGGTGCCACCTACGCCGGTCAACAGAATATCGGCGTGCTTCTGATCACCGTCTACTGGCGGTTCTGGGATCGCCCGGTCATCGTCTGCCGCTGCGCTCCCAGTACCGCGGCGTAGCTTGCCACCATCGATCACCAGGAACGACGGACAGAAGCCCTTCACACAACTGTAGTCCTTGTTGCATGCGGCCTGATCGATGCGTCGCTTCCGGCCAAGCTCGGTTTCTTCCGGCTCGACGGCGACACAGTTGGACTTCACACTGCAGTCACCACAGCCCTCGCAAACAAGCGGATTGATGAATACCCGTCGATTGGGCTCAGGCAACCTGCCACGCTTGCGGTGGCGGCGCTTTTCGGCCGCGCAGCCCTGCTCATAGATCAACGCGGTGACGCCAGGTGTGTCGCGCAGTTTCGCCTGAACAGCCATCAGCCGGTCGCGGTGAAACACCTCCACGCCGGCCGGCAGACCGCGACGATGCCGCTCCGGCGCATCACTGACCACCACGACCCGGGCAACGCGCTCGGCGAGCAACTGACTGGCAATCTCGGCAATGCTCAGGCCGCCTTCCACAGGCTGGCCTCCGGTCATCGCGACCGCGTCGTTGACCAGCAGCTTGTAGGTGATGTTGACGCCAGCGGTGACCGCACCGCGAATGGCCAGCAGACCTGAGTGAAAGTAGGTGCCATCGCCGAGATTCTGGAACACATGGGGCATATCCGTGAACGGCTGGATTCCAGTCCAGTTCATGCCCTCGCCGCCCATGTGCGTGGGCGGCAGGGTGTCGCGGTCCATGTGTATTGCCATGGTATGGCAGCCGATACCTGACATCGCCAGGCTGCCCTCGGGTACATGCGTCGAGGTGTTGTGCGGGCAGCCAGCGCAGAAATACGGCACCCGCACGCCCGCCGCAGGCAGCGGCTGCAGCGCCTCAGAGGGATCGGGCAGCCGCGCACTAAATTCGGAGACATCCGCCCCGGTCGCCACAAGCTGGTCGACGATCAGGCGCGCCAGGCCCATGGGCGACAGCGACTCATCGGCGCTCAGCAGCGTTGCGCCATGCTCATCGTGCTTGCCGGTCAGGCACGGACGCTGTTCATGTGGCAGGTTGAACAGCACCCGGGCGAGCTGCGGCTCGATAATGCCGTCCTTCTCCTCAACTACGAGCACGCGCGAGCGCCCCCGGGCGAAGTCGGTGACACCGGACGGCTCCAGTGGCCAGATCATCGCCACCTTGTAGACATCCAGTCCCAGCGACCGCGCGCGCTCGCGATCGATCCCCAGCAATTGCAACGCCTCCATGACATCGCTGGAGGCCTTGCCCGCCGTCACGATGCCAAGGCCGCCGGCCTGACCAAACTGCGCGCGGTCGAGGCGATTGGCGCGCACATAGGCCTGTGCCGCAGGCAGCTTGTAGCGTACCAGTCGCCGCTCGTCGCCAGCCGGATCGAACACCAGCCGGCCATGCACGCCTTCCGGAGGCAGCACGACGCCTTCAGGCTGAAGAATAGCCGGCTGATCGGCGGCCATGGTGACTGTCGCCGTGCTCTCGACGGTTTCGTTCACGCACTTCAGTGCGACCCAAAGCCCGGAACATCTGCTCAGCGCGAAGCCGTGCAGCCCGAAATCGAGGATCTCCTGCACGGAAGCCGGATACAGCACGGGCACGCCGTTGGCCGCTAGCGCCTGTTCGCTCTGGTGGGCGACAGTGGAGGATTTTCCCGGATGGTCATCACCAACCGCCAGCACAACGCCACCATGACGGGAAGTGCCCATGCGGTTGCCATGCTTGATCGGGTCTCCGGAGCGATCTACGCCCGGACCCTTGCCGTACCACAAGGCGAATATGCCGTCGTAACGACATCCGGGCAGTAGCGGCGCCTGCTGCGTCCCCCAAACCGCGGTGGCAGCAAGGTCTTCATTGACGCCGGGCTGGAACTCGATGGCGGCCGCGCTCAACGCCTTGGCGGCACCCCATAGCGCCTGGTCATAGCCTCCAAGTGGTGAACCACGATACCCGCTTACGAAGCCGGCCGTGTTCAGGCCTGCATCGGCATCACGCGCGTGCTGCTCGAGTAGCAGCCGAACCAGCGCCTGGGTGCCGGAGAGCAGCACTGCGCCCTCGCGCAGGGTGTACTTGTCGGCGAGATCTACCTCGCGCAGTGGGGATTCAACAGCCATGTCAGCATCCACCGCGACAAACCCGTCTCCAGGCCTCCGCGCCCGGATATCCGAGCACCCGGCTCATGCCCGGGCGTCGAGTGTCTGATCTTGTCGTACACCCCACTGCGGATAGGCACTCAGGCGCGACAGCATGAAGCAACACAACAACAGTACGGCGATAAAGGCGATCTGCGCACCTTGGTAACTGCCAGTTGAATCGTAAACGGCCCCCATGATGATAGGACCTGTAGCAGTACCCACGGAGAACGCGGCGAAGATAAAGCCATAGATCTGGCTGTAAGCACGGATACCGAAATAGCGTCCAACGAAGTACGCAACGATATCAATCTCGGCACCCAGAGCCAGGCCGATGCTGATGGCGGCGACATAGACCAGCGCACCCGTGCCATCGCCAAGAAAGATGCCCAGACCGATGATTGGCAGGGTCATGAACACCAGCGCCACGTGCGGCCCGAAAAACCGGTCCAGACACAGCCCGGCAATGACCCGCCCTACCATCAGGGAGACGCCGAGCAGGCCTGCCGTCATTGCAGCGGTCTGCGCAGACACCCCCGAATCGATGAGCATCGGGACCATGTGCAGCATTGTGCCGTTCAAGGTCACCCCGGCCAGGAGGAAGACGGCGATAAGCACCCAGAAATTCATCGTACGTCGGGCCTCTGCCGCTCCCAGTCCATAGTTCTCCGGCATGGCCTGCAGCTGGCGGTCGTGACCGTAAGGCTGGGTGCCCCGGTCCCGCGGTGCGTTGATTAGAAACAACGCCACCAGCGGAAAGCTCAAGCTAAAACCGATCGCCGCCAGCCCCACATAGGCGATGCGCCAGCCGAACTGTTCGATCATTGTATTCGCAAGCACGGGTGCCAGACTTGCACCCAATCCCACGCCGAGCAGGCTCAGGCACAGCGCCAGGCCCCGACGCTCCATGAACCACTCCGTAATCACCTTGCAATAGGTAATCGGCGAGGTACCGGCTCCGGTCGTGGTCAGCAGAGCGAACATCAAGTACAGATGCCAGATGCTGGGCGTCAGGAAATACATCGATGCAAACACGATGTTGAAGCCCACGATGGACGCAAGAATAATCCGCTTGGGGCCGATTCGGTCGCTCCAGTACCCCGCCAGCGGTTGCATGATGATCGTCGCGGAGACCGCTGCGATCAGCGCGGCAGAGATCGCGGTGCGGGACCAACCAAACTCCTGCTGCAGTGGCGCAAGGAACACGCCGAATGTGAAGAATACCAGCGCCGAGACACTGGTCATGTGACCGATGCCGGCCACGATCACGTTGATCCAGCCGTAGAAGAATCGTGACGGTTCGCCTCGACTGGTCACGTCAGTTCCTCTTCGACCCTGCCTTCGGAGACGATTTCGGATCAGCTTCCCCGGCGCCATGCTTGCCGGCGTGCCAACCCGACTTGCCGATTCGCTGACTGGCGGCCTCCATGGGCAAGGCTTCGAGTGTTGTCGCCATCGTGTCATTCCAGCGATTAAGAAAGCCGAACATCGCAATGACTCCGACAAGCTCTACGATCTGTGCGTCCGTGAAGTGCTGCCGGAGATCCAAAAAATGCTCCGCCTCGACGGCATTAGGCACCTGCGCACCGTCGCGTGCCAGACGCAAGGCAGCCTTTTCCGCAGACGAGAAGTCGGCGTCAAACTCGAAACGCCACACGCGCTCAAGCACCTCGGGCGAGCTTCCTGCGAAAGCAGCGAATGTCGCCATGTGCCCTTGGCAGTACCGGCAGCCGGCCGCAGTGCTGGCCACGAGCGCCACGAGGCGCTTTAGGCCGGTATCTACGGTTCCAGTATTCATAACCGCATGGCCTAGCTGCATATACCCACGCAAAATCGGCGGGTGATGGGCCATGGTGAGCAGACTGTTAGGTACGAATCCGGCCATGGCTTCAAACTGTGCGAACAGATCCTCGAGGTCCGGTACATCGGATCGATCCCGGGGCTTTATGTGGGCCATAAGCATCTCCTTACGAAACCAAGCAACCGAACGTTCATACTGCCAGCCGCATGAGCGTCCATCTAATTACATCTTGGATGCAGCCCATAACCCACGAAGCAACCGATGCACAAGACGACCGCGCTGCCCGATCCGGCGAGAGATTCGTGCAACTCCACCTGCATCAGGGTGGGGTCTGGCGGATCCAGATTCCCGCACAATCTCATCGCTTGACGAGCCAGCCCGCAGTCGGACACACGACGGCGTTCATGAACTACTTACAGCCAGATTTCAAACTCGAAGCGAAAGTTCGGAGCGGGCGGCTCCGCACCGGCGTCCGCGCCCGGTAGACCACGCAGCCGCGAGCTGTTGTAACCCCACGGCTTTTGGATCACCTGTCCGCACGCAGTAGCAAAGCGACCCGTCCCGCCGATTATCGCTCTGAGGAACCGGGGGTCAACCTGTTCATTGTCGTGCTGCAGCCCGACGACCACCAGCATGTCCTCGGGCGTGAGGTTGTCGGCGCCCACTACCCCGCCAAGATAGAAGTCAGTATACGAAAGCAGATGCGGGTCGGGCCGAGGTACGTATGGACCGCTAGCGCGATTGTTGATCACAATCCACCCACGGTCGAACATGGTGCCTAGAGGCGCCTGTGGGAAATTCCACGTTACATCTCGCTTCGAAGTCGGTGCCGGTATAGTGCCCCCAGGATAGATCAGCCCTTCGTGATATTGCACGCTGCCGCGAACATCACTTTGCTGAAATCCAGCCCGCGTGCGTCCCGGTGTGCCGTCGCGCAGATCCGGATGCATATTTGCCGCGCCGTCGCGATTGCTGTAATTCGTATGCCCGAGGATCGCCACCTCCACAATGAGACTCATTGAATCGGTGTCAGGAGTCTCGACCATTGATGAGACGAGCTCGGTCGAAGGGGAGCGCTCGCGCGGACCCTCTCGATCTGCGTTTACAGCCACAGTTCGAAGTCGATGCGAAAGTTCGGAGACGGTGGTTTGATCCCCTTCGGAATAAACAGACCCTGAAGGATAGAACTGTTATTGCCCCATGGTCGCTGGACCATCTGACCCCGAACGCGCGCAAAGCGTCCGGTGCCCCCAACGACCGCTCTTAGGAACCTTGGGTCTTCTTGCTGCGAATCATGCTGAAGGCCAATCACAGCGATCATGTCAGTTGGTGTCAGGTTTTCGGCTGTGACAACGCCGCCCAGATAGTAGTCGGTATGGGACAGAAGATGCGGATCTGGTCGAGCTTCATAGGGACCGTCTGACTTGTTGTTGATTACGACCCATCCCCGGTCGAAGAACGTGCCGATCGGTTCGCGCTCGAAGTTCCAGTTGACCTCGCCCTTTTCTTTGGGTGCTGGAATCGTACCACCAGGATAAATCAGACCTTCATGATATTGCATGCTTCCCCGTAGATCGCTCTGCCGAAATCCAGAGCGAAAGCGATCCTGGTCCGGGTGCTGGTCCCGGTAGTCCGGGTGACGGTTTGCTGCGCCACCTTCGTTGTCATAGTTGGTGTGACCTAGCACTGCGACGTCGATAGTCAAAACGCTACGTTTCGGCTGTCCACGCTCAGCCTTCTCTGTTTCGCTGGCAGTAGCCGAAGCGATGTGCCCGCCCACCAGGGCCATGACTCCAGCCAACAGGCCGCGTCGACGCAACTGAAAAGATTTGCTCACAAAGATCTCCTGAAAACACCAGCCCAGAAGCCAGGGTTTGGTCCGAGTTCGCCTTCAAACTTGCTGCTGATCAGAAGCGCAGTCCAGCTTGCAACGTGTATGTTCTGCGTGGATCCGGCAGATGTACCCGGTCGAGCGCCGGGTTGATTCCGGCAGGAAAAGTCTCACCCATGAAGCCAGCCGTGATCTCGTCGGTAAGATTCTTGACGATTAATGTCAGGTACCACTGGTCCTCGGCGGCAGCAAGACCGAGTCTGGCGTTGACTTTCCAGTAGGCGCTCTGTACGAGCAATGGATCGAGGCTGGGCTGCTGGAAAGTCGTCCCTTGGTAGCTTGCGGTCACCCCTGCCAGAAACCGGATTCCAGTCGCCGCCACCGGCGCATCCCAATTGAACCCGAGCACTCCCGTGACTCGCGGGGCGTTAGGCAGTCGGCTACCGGCGATGTCTTCCGCGCATCCCGAGATGTTGTTGTTAGGCCATATACACGGTGCGTTCGGGTAACTGACATATTTTGCATCGAGATAGGCAGCTGACGCAGTGAGCTGAAGTGCATCCGTCAGTCGCAATGCTGAATCTACTTCAATGCCCTGGCTGCGGGCCTTCCCCGCGTTTCCCGTTATGAATGAAGCCGTGTTGATGTCCAGCACCGCCTGCTGCAGGCTGGAGTATGTTGCGCGATACGCGGTAATGTTGAGGTAGCCACCTGGCAATGCGATGCGGGTTCCGAGCTCGAAGGACTCGGAGGACTCGGGGTCGAACTCCCAGGTGGACTCGGTATCATTCGGAGAAGCACCATTGAAACCACCGCTCTTCGAACCTTCCGCATAACTCAGGAACCACATCATTTGGTCGGAGGCATCCCACTGCACGTTGATCGATGGATCGACTCTGGACTCGCGGCGTTTGCGCGAGAGTGGGTCGGTCCTGGCGGTGGGATTGAAGCCGATCAGAGTACGTTCCAGATCCGCCTCCTTCCTGACTTGCGTCCACCGAAGGCCGGTGGTTAGGCGCCAATTGGAGCTGACATTCCAGGTGCCCTGCCCGAAGCCTGAAACCGTATCGGTCTCCTGATCGAACCAGCGCCGGGTAATGCTTGAGGGATTCCCGACTCCCGCGGGACGCACGATGGACTCGCGGAAGATTTTCATATCGGACCGGTCGGCATACACGCCGACCACATACTCGATGGGCCTGTCCACGGGGGACAGGAGGCGGATTTCTTGCGAGATCTGGCGAAAATCTTCGTCGCCGACGGTGACCAGTCTCTCGGGGCGTCTGGCCTGGATGTTGAAAGCATTGTTGTAGTCGAATGACGAGTACCCAGTGATGCTGTTGAACTCGTGCTCCCCGATGGCCATACTCAGTTGCAGAACGGAGTTGAGCGCGGTGGATTCGTCTACAATCGGCGCAAGGTCCTCGACGGTATCCTTGATGAAAACCGCGCGCCCGCCGCCCGGGATGAATTCGAATGCCGCACCGATCGCATCGCTTTTTGCGTATTCCACCTTGCCGAATACGTCCACAGTCTCGGTAGGCTGCCAAGTCGCGCTCAGACGGCCAAGGAGTTTGTCACGCTGCGGCTCGTCCCTGTTCATCCCGATGTTCTTTACGTAGCCACCGGACTCCCCATATTCGCCGGTAAAGCGCAGTTGCAAGTCATCGGCAACCGGGCCGGACACAGTGCCGCCTATGTTCCAGCTGTCATAGCGAAGCTCATACTCAGCGTTGGTCCAAGCCTCGAAGTCGTCTGTTGGTCGCCGTGTCGTGACGTTGACAGCGCCAGCACTTGTATTTCGCCCAAAGAGGGCGCCCTGGGGCCCGCGCAGAACCTCGATCCGTTCAACGTCGAGAAACGGCTGCTGAAACTGTCTGTTGCGACCGCCGTAAACGCCGTCGACGAACAGTGCGACAGATTGCTCAAAAGCCAGTACGTTGCCGGTGGTGCCGATACCGCGGATATAGATCGCACTATTCGCAGGCGTGCCTTTGAAGTAGAAGTTCGGAATCTGAACCTGAAGCTCTTCGAAGTCTGAGATGCCGAACTGATCAATGGCTTCACCGCCGATCACAGTTATCGAGATCGGGACCTCCAGCAGACTCTGCTCCCGCTTCTGGGCGGTAACGACGATCTCGTCCAGCCTCTGCGCCCACGACCCCTGCGGAATCAAGGTCATCAGAGCAGACAGCCCGCCTATCGCCAGTTTTGACGCTCGGATCACGATCATTTCTCCCCCGATCTGCGTTCACGCATTTTGATGTATGAGACGTGCATGCTGCGAACCACGCGCCAACATCCTGCCACGCCGGGGCGACGCGCAGGGCAGGCTTTATTCGCCTCTGCAGATAACTTCCAGTTATGCGCGAACGAAAGCAGGCATCTCCGCCGAGGGCGAGGACCATAGAGCGACCCACTGTCTTTGGTCGCGACTCCCCAATGCGTGGCCGAGTCGCTCTACCGCATACTGAAACCGCTGTGGCGGGGCACGTTCGACCGAATATCTTCAACAGGGCTGCAGGGCGAAAGAGCACAGCCCCCGAGTCAATTCAAGCAGTGTCTGTATCGTATAGTGTTAAACGGGGCTTTTCCGTGAGGTAAAGGGCATGAACATCTGGTTCCAGCACACCACTCTGGCCGATATCGAGACCCTCCATAGCCGCGTACCCAATCTCGCGCAGCACCTGGGGATCGAGTGGATCGAACTGGGAGATGACTTTCTTCGTGGCCGCATGGCCATCACACCCCAACTGCATCAGCCATGGGGACTGCTACACGGCGGCGCCTCGATCGTACTGGCCGAGAGTGTCGGCAGCACGGCTGCCTGCCTTACGGTAGATACGTCTCGGTTCGGCTGTGTCGGCGTGGATATCTCCACCAGTCACCTGCGAGGGCGCAGAAAAGGCAACATCATTGCCACGGCATCGCCTGTCCGACTGGGTCGCCAGCTTCAGGTATGGGAGGTGCTTGGCCACGACGACGATGGCGTGCTCATCAATACTTCGCGCCTGACGATGGCTGTGCGATCTGCCCATACGCGCTGATCCGAAGCACGCCAGTCGCCTCATCCGATCGGGCACATACACCACACCGGCGTGATGCATGACGGTGCTACCCGCTTGCCGCAGTTGTTATGACTTGCGCCAATAGTCTCATGGCGCAAGGCTGTTAATTCACACGGATTGGTGACAGATTTCAGCCTGACGAAAGCCGCCCAACGGACGCAGGTTGACGACCATGATCGGATTCTCGCTCAACGACGAGCAACGCATGTACCGGGAAACGGCACGCGCGTTTGCGATCAACGAGGTGGCTCCCGTCGCACGCGCCATCCGGGACTCTTCTGGACAGACTGATAAGACACCATAGGATCACTGCCGCGAGCTCTATCGCAAAGGCTGCGAGCTGGGATTTCACCGGCTGCTGATCCCTGAAGCCTATGGTGGGTTGGGCGGCGGCGCACTGGACAACGCGATCATTATGGAGGAACTGGGCGCCGCTGATCTTGGCATCGCCGCCTCCTACTTCAATGTCAGTACCACGGCGCCCGTGATCATCCGAATGGTGGGAAATGATGCGCAGCGGGAAAGGTGGCTGAACGAGATCTCCGCCGCCGACGATTTTGTGCTCGCCAGTGCCAGCAGCGAACCCAACGTGGCAGGCGCCGACACCTTCAACCCGGTGCCTGATCCCCGGATCGGCCTGCGTACCCACGCGCGATTGGCCGACGGCCACTACACACTCAATGGCAGCAAGGCGGGGTTTGCGACCAATGCAGGCGCGGCGCGAGCCTACTTCATCATGGCGCGCACCGATCTCGAGCGACCTGCCGCTGAAAGCACCGCGATGTTCTTCGTACCCGCCGACACGCCGGGACTCACAGTGGGCAAGAAGACGCACCTGATCGGCTGGAAGAGCGCGATGCATGCCGAGGTCTTCCTCGACGCCGTGCGCTTGCCGGAAGAGGCCCGTCTCGGCGGCGCGGACCAGCCGTTTGGTATGTTCTTCATGCAAGTTATTCCGTGGTTGGCGACCGGGCTGGCAGCATGCTATGTAGGCCTCGCACGAGCCGCCTTCGAATGCGCACTGGCCTATTCCCAGGAACGAATTTCCTGGGGTAGGCCGATCATCAACCACCAGGCCGTGGCAATGAAACTGGCCGAGATGATGGTCGATGTGGAAGCTGCGAGGCTGATGGTATGGAAGCTCGCCTGCGCCTGTGATGCAGGGGATACCCCCGCCGCGCTGCTGCAATCCCCCGCTGCCAAGACATTTGCCGTTGATGCGGCTATTCGCAACGCAGAGCGAGCTGTTCGCATTCTCGGCGCCTACGGTGTGACAGAGGAATACGACGCCGGGCGTCTGCTGAACGACGCGTGGGTCGGGGACGCCTGCGACGGGACCCGGGACATGCTGTTACTCAACATGGTATCGACCATGAGGTTCATGCAGGGCATCTAGACAAAAAGCTACTCGGGCGCGCCGCCGGGGTTCTGACAGTCAATTGAGGGGAGAGTCTCATCATGCAGGCAAAACAGCGTGTCATGTCGCACCGCAGCCTGAAGGGCACGGGGCATTCGTTATGGATGACCGCCGCGCTTGCATCCACGGCAGCTGCGCAACCCGCGTCGCCGCCGGGCGCGGTACTCGAGGAAATTCTCGTCACCGCGCAACGTCGTGAGCAGCGCCTGCAGGATGTACCCATCTCCATGACGGCGTACGATGCATCGAGGATCGCCGAGCTTTCGATCCAGAACGTGGGCGAGGTGCTCGACTACGCACCGAACGTCATGCGCGCATCAGGACCAAGTTCCGCAGACGACGGATTCTTTTTCTTTCGCGGCGTCGGACAGGTCGACGTTAGCGCCAATGTGGACCCGGGTGTGGGCGTATACATCGACGATGTTTACCTGGGTCGAATCCAGGGCGCGTCGTTCGATGTACTCGATGTCGAGCGCATCGAGATCCTGCGCGGACCGCAAGGCACATTGTTCGGGCGCAATACCATAGGTGGTGCGGTGAGTGTCACGACCCGGACGCCAGGTGATGAGTTCGCACTCGAAGGCCGCGTGGTAGCTGGATCACGCAGCCGGATGGACGCGTACCTGTCAGCGGATCTGCCGATCACGACCAACGCTGCTGCGATGGTCTCTGTCTACAGCCGCAACCAGGATGGCTGGGGCAGGGATGAGGGCACGGGCCAGACCTATGGCGATCGCGAAGACATCGGCGTCCGGGCGAAGCTGGTGTGGAACGCCGGGGAACGTTTGGACGTCAGCCTCGGTGCCGACCACAGCCGCGGGCGCGGCTCACCGCTTCCTTCAGTGCTGCTCGGCGTGAGTCCCGTTTTCCTGCCGCTGGGACCCGGCGGCATGCCCGTCCCGATCGCCGCGTCGCCATTGCTGATTCCGTTTCCTGCCGATCTGGCAGGAGACATCGCTGCAGACCCGTTTGACGGCAGAATCGGCACCTCGATCCCCCCGCAGAATGACCTCAAGCGCGGCGGGGTCAACCTGACACTAGACTGGAACGCAGGACCTGTCAGTGTTCGCTCCATTACCGCCTACCGCGAGGCACGCCAGGACGTGCATGCCGATCTCGACGGCTCCAGTTACAATTTCTACGACTTTCTTTTCGGCACCGATCAGGACCAGTTCAGCCAGGAACTGCAGTTGAGTGGACAGGCCGCCGACAACCGGCTGCAGTGGCTGATCGGAGGCTACTATTTCGAGGAAAGTGTGCTCGACAATACAGGCGTCTGCGTGGGCAGCGGCACAGCCTTCCCGACTGGTGCACCGATCGCGGGCATGATCCCCGCTGCCGGTCCGGCAGTGCGGCGGGACGGGCGCTGTATGCGCTTTGACAGCAACCTGTTCCTGGATGTGGAGTCCTGGGCGGCCTTTGGTCAGCTGGAATGGGCGCTGAGCGACCGCCTCACCGCAACGCTGGGCTTTCGTTACACGGACGAGTCCAAGACCAACGCCTTTGACAACAGCAGCGACAACTCCGACGGTGTGTTTACCGTGACGATGTTCGACCCCGACGGCCCGGGTCCGAGGCAGCCGGCCGCCGGCTGCTCGCATCCCAGTTTCACGATGGCCTGCGGAGGCAACGGGCCGGTCATTTTCACGGTCTCGCCTCGCGCTGGTTCGCAGTCGCAGATCCTGGGCAGCCCCGACAGCTTTCGCGATACGTGGAGCAATTTTTCCCCTCGACTTGGCCTGACGTATCAATGGACAGACAGCACGATGACCTACCTGTCGTGGTCTAAGGGCTTCAAGAGCGGCGGTGTGCAGGGCCGCGCCACGCCCGGCAATCCAATCGATGCCTTTGAGCCCGAGAAGATCGAGACGCTCGAGATCGGCGCCAAGACCGAATGGCTGGATCGACGGGTCCGGCTCAACGTGGCAGCCTTCATCTCCGATTACAAGGATATCCAGCTGCTGGTGACGGAGATCGTCGACGGCACACCCCAGTTCAATACCCGAAACGCCGGCAGCTCGGATATTTCCGGCATCGAGATGGAGCTTCTGGGCAGGCCCGTCGAAGAGCTTGAGCTCAGCCTGGGTGTCGGCTGGTTGCGCAACAAGTATTCGGAGCTGGCGCCCGGCGCTGCAGCCCAGGGCATCTCGCTGACCGACTCGCTGCCGAATGCCCCACGCTGGACCCTCAGCCTCGGCGCCCAATATCTGCTTACGCTGGCCAATGCAAACACGATGCGACTGGGTGCTGACTGGAGCTATCGCAGCGAACACAGCTTCCAGGCTGCGATGGCACCCGGCGATGTTCAGGGCGGCTACGGTCTTGTGAATCTACGCACCACATGGAGCTCACAGAGCCAGCGTCTGAACGTCTCGCTATTCGCGCGCAACGTTTTCGACAAGGATCATTTCCTGACACTCAACGACACGCGCAGCTCGCTGGGCGTCGCCACGGGCGTGCCTGCGCCCGGACGTGAGTGGGGTGTCGAGCTGGGTACGCGGTTTTAGCGATCCAGCCTGATCATGATCTATCCCAAATCAACCCTGGAAGCTGCATGAAAAACAACAGCGTATCCCGCTATCATCCCCTGCTGGTGATCCTGCACTGGCTGGTTGCTGTGATCGTCATCCTTGGGCTGATCGTCGGGCCGATCATGTCCGCCATGCCGCTGGAGCAGAAGATCCTGCCACTGCAGGGCCACATGGCGGCCAACCTGGCGGTCGGCTTGCTCGTACTGGCGCGCCTTGCGGTGCGCTTTAGCACACGGCGACCGCCACCAGCGACAACCGGCCATCGCTGGCTTGACTGGCTGCGCAGGCTCACCCATGTGCTGCTCTACGTGGTAGTGCTGTGCATGGTGTCCACCGGGTTGGGCATGGCCTTCCTGGGCGATCTCTTCGAGGTGGTCTATCGTACCGGTGTGTTCCCCGAGGGCTTCCGCTTCGATGAGCTGCCACCCAATGCAGGTCACCGCTTCTTTGCCAATCTGCTTATCGTACTGATCGTGCTGCACGTCGCAGGCGCACTCTACCACCAGTTCGTACTCAAGGATCGACTGCTCTCGCGCATGTGGTTCGGACGCCGTAGCCACACGATCAACCAGAGCCACTGATGCCATGACGCATCGCGATCGATTCAGAATCCGCCTGGGTGTGCTCTGCCTGCTGGCCTCAGGCATTTTCTCAGCGATCGGCCTGCAGCTGCGGGGACCGATCGTCCTGCCGGCGGAGGACCCGCAGCGTTGGGCTGAAGTGGCACTCCAGAGTACCCATGACCTTGCGTGGGTGATCCTGTTGCCAAGCCTGGTAATTCAGCTGTTCGGATTCATTGCCCTGTATGCCTATGTCAAGGGCACTGCGCAAGATACGCTGATGTTCTGGGGCATGGTCATGAGCATCATCGGTAACGGTCTGTTCCTGCCGTTCACAGGCGTGCTGGCATTCGCCGATCCGGTGATCGCACAGCAGTACCTAGCAGGGGCGACGCAGGTTATCGAGATCTCGTCAGCCGCCATCGAGGCGCCGCTCGGTTTCGCCTTCCTCGCCGCCTCAGGCATTATTCTGCTCGCAGGGTCACTCCTGGTGGCAGCCGCGCTGTGGCTGTCGCCGCGCCTGCCATCATGGACTGCGCTGCCCTACCTCTACCATGCTGCCGCCCTGACCGTACTCGCGCCGTTGTCCTACACGATCGAGCGCAGCGGCGGGTGGGTGTTGCTGATTGTGGCCATCGGCATCGTGCATGCGCTCTGGCGGCATACCGCAACTCCGGAGGCTGCAGCGGCAAGCTGACGCCGTGGCTACGCCGGACTTGAGCCCCCCGTCCGGGAACAGTGTCAGCAGTGCCGAGCCGGGTCGCGCGTGAGGGTTCGTTGCGGATTATCGCAATACGGTCCTCGCATTGATGTCCGAAACCAGCCAGTCCGTGCTCGGTAAAGCTGCCATGATGTCGCCATGGCCACTCAACCCCCGCAGTCGCATGATGACCCGAACGCGCACGCTTCGCTGCTGCCCCCTGCGCCGGTCTGCGAACGCGCCCGACGTGCGCGCGATGCACGCTTCGACGGCCTATTCTTTACCGCGGTGACCAGCACTGGCATCTACTGTCGACCCATCTGCCCAGCGCCAGCGGCACAGTCGCGAAACGTACGCTACTTCGCGACGGCCGCAGCGGCCACTACGGCAGGCTTCCGGCCCTGCCTGCGTTGCCGGCCGGAGCTGGCGCCCGATGCCATGGCGCATCGC
>JBGTIC010000311.1:0-4467 GCA_041745895.1 Gammaproteobacteria bacterium | reverse complement strand
CGCCGCGGCGCACCTGGCGCTAGAGGCCTCATCGCGGCCCGCGCGCAGCGTGCACGAGATCGTCGAGCTGTTTCGCACGCCCAATGTCGCGGGCAGTGCGGTGGCCGACGGTTGTGCGCTGGTGTTCACGGATTTCCGGCTGCACGGCGATGGCTTCGGCAGGATCCTGGTGCAGGATCGGGGACTCTCGGCCATGCGCAGCGGACGTCTGGTCCAGCGGCTGCTGGAGATCGAGACCTATCGCCTGCTGGCGCTGCTGGCCTTTCCACTGGCGCGAGGTGCCAGCCCGGAACTCAGCGCACTGGAGCAACGCCTCCAGGCCATTACCGAGCGCATGACCCACGAGTCGGCGCTGGAAGATCAGCAGGCGCTGCTCAGCGAGATCTCCGGACTCGCAGGCGAGCTTGCGCAGGCGGCGGCGGCGCGCAATTTCCGGCTGAGTGCCGCGCGGGCCTACCACAGCATCGTACGCCACAGGATCCACAATCTGCGCGAGGAACGCCTGACCGGATTGCAGACCATTGGTGAGTTCATGGACCGGCGCTTCACGCCGGCGATGCAGACTTGTGAGTCGGTGGCCGAGCGACAGGAAACCCTGTCACGCAGCCTCTCGCGCGCCGCCGATCTGCTGCGCACGGGTGTAGACGTTGCGCTGGAGGGACAGAACCGCGATCTGCTGGCCTCGATGAACCGGCGCACGGACCTGCAGTTGCGCCTGCAGCAGACCGTGGAGGGACTCTCCGTCGTGGTGATCAGCTACTACACTGCGGGCCTGTTGTCCTACCTGCTCAACGGTATTGTCGCAGTGGGACAGCCGCTGAATGTCGATCTGATCCTGGGACTGAGTGTGCCGGTGATCGTGCTGACGATCTGGTATGCGATCCGATCGCAACGCCGACGCCTGATGCGTCAACCGCCCCAGGAGGGTTGAGCCGGCATTGCTGCTGTCTGCACGCTCGCGTCATGGCCTTGCCTGTCCGGGGACACCACGGCGGGTTCGTTGGCCAGTGTTTCGAGCAGATCGGCAAAGCGCTGCGGGGCTTCCTCGTGGGCCAGGTGGCCCAGTCCGGCGATCTCGACGAGCCGTGCGGCGGGTACTACCTTCTGGGCCCGCGCGGCTTCACGCGGCGGCATGGTCAGGTCGTTCCCGGTCGCCACCAGCACCAGTGGTGTGGCCAGCCGCGGCAGGTCGCGTGCAAGTTCACGCAGATCCCAGTGCGCCATCATTTTCAACACGTCGCGCACGTGTGCGGCGTTGCTGACGACGCGGTGATACAACGCAACGCCACGCTCATCGATGTTCGAACCGGTACGTTGCATCAGGCGGCGGACACTGTGCGGATCGCTGACACGATGGGCGAAGAGTTGTGGCAGCGGCGTGGCGGCGAGCAGCCGCCCGGCAAGCAGGAACAGCGGCACGGACATGCCGGGCAGGGGCATCAGCGCCCCATTGAGACTGACCAGGCGATGCGGACGGATCATGCCGTCGAGCGACATCCGTGCAAGCACCGCCGCACCGGCCGAGTGGCCTGCGACCAGATGAGGGGTGAGGTCGATTGCGGTCAGCAGCGCTGACACCAGCCTGGCCATCCCGGGCATCGAGTAGCCACTGCGCGTCGGCGGGGGCCCGGTGAATCCGTGCCCGGGAAGATCCGGTACGATCACCTGAAAGTGCGCGGCAAGCAGCGGCAGCAGATCCCGCCAGGAGTGGCTGGCAGCCCCTGTGCCATGCAGCAACAGCAGGGCAGGGCCACACCCGGCGATCTGCACATGCCAGCGCAGGCCGCCGGCATTGACGAACCGACTGTGTTCGCGGTTCGGCCAGTCCTGGCCGTCGCGTTGCCAGTCCAGACGTGTGCTCATGTGCTGGTCTCAAACAGGCCGGGCGGGCGCGGCGGCCTGATCACTGCAATGGAAAGCGGAATACACCCAGCAGAAAGCGGCGAATCACCGGCTGCGGCGCATCAAGATCCGGCCACTGCGCCAGCGAGAAGGCATCGAGCCGTCGCATAGTCTCGGTCAGCACGTCATCGGGCAGCACCCAGCTCTCTGCGTCGTCGCGCGAGCGAATGCCATCGAGGACCTGACGAGGCGTAAGGTTGGTGGACCACTGGGCACCGATATGCTCGCCCTGGCCAACGGCCTGGGCACCCAGTGCCTGCAGGGTCTGTACGATCGCAGCCCCGCCACCAGGGGGTTGGGCTGCGCTGCTTCCCGGCGGCAGCATGGCCGTGCCGACCTCAAGCACGGTGCGGCGAAAATGGTTACGGATCATGCCGGCGAAGGAATCCGGATCGACCCAGTCGCGGCCGAGGATGAGTGTACCGCCGGGGCGTACCAGGGCCTTCACGCGGGCCAGCACGCCCGGCCAGTCTTCCACGAGGTGCAGCACATGCACCGCCAGCGCGGCATCGAACACGCCACGGCGAAACGGCAGGGCGGTGATGTCGCCCTGCACCAGGTGCACGCGCGGGTGAGCTTCCTCGCGGATGCGTGTGGCAAGCGCCGCGAGCATGTGTGCCGAGAGATCCACGCCGTAGACTTCGCAACCGCTGTGCGCAACCGGCAGTGCAATTCGCCCGGTACCCACGCCGAGTTCCAGCACGCGCGCGTGCTCTCCCGCATGTGCGCTCACGGCCCGACCAATCTGCGGTGAGACCTCGGGCGGATGGCCGCGCAACGCGTCGTATTGCACCGCGACCCGGCTGTCGAATCGATAGTCGAGGCCTGAAGGCTGCCCGCTCATCGGGCCAGCTCAGTTACGCACTGGCAGCAGAGCCCACCGGCGTCAGCGGTGCTTCGCGCTGACGCTCGACGCTGACCGGCCGACTTGCAGATGCCGCGAAACCCGTAATGCTGATGCGATAGAGAATGTAGCCTGCCACCAGCAGCCCGATCGCTTCGATCGAGAAAATACCCATGTACGCAAGTTTTGGCGTCACCAGGCCGCTGCCGATCAGCGCGGTGTGCAGCGCGCCGCTGGCCACCGAGGAGATGCCCATGCCGAAGGCCTGCGCCACACCCCAGAGACCCATGTACAGGCCGGTGGCGCCTTCGACAGTCATCTCCATCATCAGCGCCAGTGCGCCCACATTGAAGATGCCGGTGAAGAAGCCAAGGATGAACAGGGTGGGCGTCAGCAGCGCTCCCTGCTGGAACACCGCGACCAGTCCCAGCGCCGCAAAGCCTGCAGCCGTGCCCGCACAGCCGAACAGCGCCAGCTTCTTGCGCGAGGGCTTGATGGCCAGGCTCAGCACGGCTGTGACCAGCATGCCAAGCAGAATGCCGCTGCCCCAGATCGGCTGAAAGCGCGTCGTCTCGGTGATGCTCATCGCAAACACCTCGGCACCGAACACCTCGATGATGTTTTCCTGCAGGAAGATCGAGAATATCGCGATCATGATGAAGGCGAAAAATCCGCGGGTCTGCGGGTTGCGCCCGAGCAGCTTGACCGCGGACGACAGCGGATTGCCCGGCGGTGCCAGCGCCCGTGCCTTCAGACGCGCCGTCTCCAATGCCGCAGGGCTCAGGCGCTTCTCCACGCCGATCACACCGATCAATGTGAAGCCGATGACGACAAAGGGCGTCAGGTTGTAGAGGCCCTGCATCGCCTCCGGCGTGAATTCCGGGCGCATCGCATTCATCACCACAGCGGCGATGATGGTGCTCAGAATCATCACCACCCAGATAACGGCCACGATTGCGCCGCGCGTTTCCTTCTTGGTGACCTCGGCGATCAGCGAATGATAGGAATCCGCGATCACGGCCATCGACAGTCCGAACAGCGTGAACAGCACGATAGCGGCGAGCAGGCCGCCCAGCGAGCCCGAGCCCATCGACATCGTCACACTCGGCAGCGCCAGGAACAGCAGGCTTGCAAAAGCGCTGCCGGCGATCAGGTAAGGCGTTCGCCGATAGCCGAATACCGGTTTGCAATCGGCCAGCCGGCCAATGACCACCTGGAACGGCGCCACGAAATAGTGAATGGACAGCAGCGTGGTGACCACGATGGCGGCGATGCCAAGCTCGAATATGGCGACACGATTGAAGTCGATGGTCAGCAGGGCGAACATCCAGCCGACGCCGACTTTCGGCAGTGCGATGCGCAAGGTCCACAAGAACGCCCTGACGGCCTGCCACATAGGTGTTTCTCCACGGATCAATGTCAACTTAATATTACACTATTGGGAGTATTGCAAGCTTGACATGGGGGTCCGATCCGACGAGTGGTCGACGCGCCGGCCGGCTGTGCTAGCGTAGGCGGCAGAAGTGTGAAGCAGTCGCACGCCAGGCCGCCCGCAAGGCGGCAGGCTCAGCGCTTGAGACCGCGCCCAACAACCTCTGAATGCCACGGTAGCTACCCATGAAGACACGACGCGAATTTCTGCAAACAGCGGCGCTGGGCGCCATCACCCTGCCTGCGGCCTCGCGCGCGCTGGCGGCCGTACATGTGCCGGCCGAGGAGTT
>JBGTIC010000310.1:0-3952 GCA_041745895.1 Gammaproteobacteria bacterium | reverse complement strand
GCCGGGCGCAAGATTCGCGACACCGGCACCGACGGCCTCGACGATACCCGCGGCCTCCAGGCCGATACCGCTGGGCAGCGGCAGGGGGTACAGACCGGAACGATGATAGGTGTCGATGAAGTTCACGCCAATGGCGGTATGACGCAGCCGGACCTGACCATCACCGGGATCGGCGAGGGCCCCCTCGACGAGTTCGAGCACCTCCGGGCCGCCCACGTTGCTGAACCTGATCGCCCTGGCCATCATCATGCTCCCTGCACGCTTGGCTTGATCGGGCGGCGATTGTAGCAGGCGGCACAGAGACCCGGCCGGACGGTACAATCTGGCGCTGCGCACGCCAGGGGAGAGCGCGATGGGTCGGGTGAAAGGCAAGATCGCTCTGGTGACGGGCGCCGCGCAGGGCCTGGGCCTGGCGATTGCGCGACGGCTGGTTGCCGAAGGCGCGAAAGTGGTGATGACCGACATCAATGCCGATGGCGTGCGCGCCCAGGCCGAAGCGATCAACGCGGCTCAGGCCGGCCGGGCCGTGGGCCTGGCGCACGATGTCTGCGACGAGCAGCGCTGGCAGCAGGTCGTGCGCGAGACCGGCGAGATCTTCACAGGTCTGCACATTCTGGTGAACAACGCCGGCATCGGCTTTACCGGCACTGTGGAGCAGACCAGTTACGCCGACTGGCAGCGATTGCATCGCGTGGACCTCGACAGTGTCTTTCTAGGCTGCAAGTACGCCATCCCGCTGATGCGTGCGTCCGGCGGCGGCGCGATCGTCAACATCTCCTCGATCGCCGGCATCATCGCCGGTCACAACTTCGCCGCCTACAACAGCGCCAAAGCGGCCGTTCGCCACCTGTCGAAATCCATCGCGTTGGGCTGCGCGCGCGACGGCAGCAACATCCGCTGCAATTCGCTGCATCCCGTGTTCATCGACACGCCGATCCTCGACGATCTGGTGGGCAGCGGCGGCCGCAGCGACGCGATGGCCAGGCTGGCCCGCCAGATCCCCCTGGGTCGCATTGGCGATCCTGATGATGTCGCCTGGGCCGTGCTCTACCTCGCCTCGGACGAATCGAAATTCGTCACCGGCGCAGAACTCAAGGTCGATGGCGGCATCAGCGCCATGTAGGGACGGTTCCACAAAAACACGCACCGGGAAATCTCATGAAAGAAACCATAGCCATCGTCGGCGCGGGTCACGCCGCTGGCCAGGCGATCGTCAGTCTGCGCCAGTACGGCCATACGGGCACGATCGTGCTGATTGGAGAGGAGCCCTATCTGCCCTACCAGCGTCCCCCGCTGTCGAAGAAGTTTCTCGCCGGGGAGCTCGAACTCGAGCGTCTGTATGTCAAGCCGGCACAGTTTTATGCCGACAAGGGCGTAGAGCTGCGTCTGGGCACACGCGTGGCGTCCATCGAGCTTGCGGCCCGCCGCCTGCGGCTGGCCGACGGCGGCGAGGTGGCATGGGATCGACTGCTGCTGACGCTGGGCAGCCGGGTCCGCGAGATGAAGGTACCCGGCGCGGACCTCGCCGGCGTGCATTACCTGCGCACGATCGATGATGTGCACGCGATCCAGCCGGCGTTCGTGACCGGCAGCAAGCTGGTGGTGGTCGGCGGCGGCTACATTGGCCTGGAGGTGGCGGCGATCGCCCGCACGCACGGACTCGACGTCACCGTGGTGGAGATGGCCGAGCGAGTGCTCGCCCGCGTGGTGTGCCCGCAGGTCAGCGCCCATTACCGGACACTGCATGAGGCTGCCGGTGTCCGCCTGCTGCTGAACACGGCCGTGGGAGGCTTCGCGGGAAAAGGCCATGTCAACCGCGTCGTGACCGGGGCGGGGGAGATCGAGGCCGATCTTGTGATCATCGGCATCGGCGTCGTGCCGGTGACCGACATCGCCGAGGCCGCGGGACTGGTCTGCGACGACGGCATCTGCGTCGATGCGCATGCGCGCAGCTCGCACGCAGACATCTTTGCTGCGGGAGATTGTACGCGCCACCCCAACGGCATTCTCGGCCGCACGCTGCGCCTGGAGTCAGTGCACAACGCACTGGAGCAGGCGCGCACTGCCGCAGCCAGCCTGTGTGGGCAGGACAAACCCTACGACCAGGTGCCCTGGTTCTGGTCGGATCAGTACGACACCAAGTTGCAGATCGCCGGGCTGTCCGGGCAGGACGACGAGGTGGTTATGCGCGGCGATCCTGCAGCGGGCAGTTTCTCGGCGTGTTATTTGCGCGAGGGCCGGCTGCAGGCCGTCGATGCAATCAACTCGCCCCGCGATTTCATGCAGGCGAAAAAGCTGCTGACCGGGCTGCCGCTCATGGACCTGGCGCGACTTGCCGATCCGGACGTGCCACTGCCCGAGGCCCTCGCGCAACCGTGCTGAGCGCGGCAGCTTACCGCTCCTCCCTGCTCACTCGCCGGCGACGGCCACCTCTGCCTGAGGCAGGGACAGCACGGAATACCACTCCAGTCCGGTCGGCCCGACCCGCGGGTCGAAGGCGCTGATGCGGTAGGTGCTCACCAGCTGACCTTCAGCACCGGCAAGCCGACCGGAAATGCCAAGCAGCTGCGCCGCGCCATCCGGCCGTGGCCCCGCGGCAGGCGTGAAGTGCAGATCACCCTGCCAGGGTTCCCTGCGCAGCAGCGCAGGCAGCATGACTTCCTTGAGCATGGGCCAGAGGTTTTCACGCTGGACGGCAAACGCCATCCCGGCACCATCCACGCTCAACAACCAGGTGCTCTCGACGATGACGCCCGTGCGAAGCGGGTCGGTCTGGCGCGAGTAGGCACCCAGACGACTGGCCGTACCGATCACTGTGCCCTCGGCGTCGCGCAGCCACTGCACGCTGGCGATCATCGGGCGAATCAGGTCTTCCCAGAGTTCCGGCACGGACGCCGGCCGGGTCAGCAACAGACGCTCACCGCCATGGGTCAGCAGCGGCGCATCTTCGCTGCGCAGGCTGGTGTGCAGCTCGGCACTGATGCCGTGGCCGAGCACTGGCGCGGTGGGCGACTCAGCTGTCAGCGGATTGAACCACAGCACCGCGGCACTCAGCAGCGCTCCCAGCAGCAGGCCGACGACAAACAGCATGAAGTATTTCATTCGTCCAATACCGTAAGCGTGTCGAGTTCAATGGTGCCGCGCAGCTGCCCCTCGGTGTCGATACCCGTCAGGCGCCAGGTCTCGGCATAGCTGCCGGTGTGTCGGGCGAATTCGAAGCTGCCGCCTGAAACCTGACCGCGGCCTTCGACTGCCGGCCCGGCGGTACGCTGCAACCTGACCTCCCCGTTCCATGCCGTCCCGGCACTGAGCCCACGTCGATTCAGTTCATCGGCAATACCGCTGGAGGGCTCGACATGATGCAGCATCAGGCTGCCACGCCCCGGCAGATACAGCACCCAGGCCGCAGTGGTCGTCGCCGCCAGTGTCTGAGTGTGACGTGCAGCCACGCCGATGACCTCACCTTCGCGATCTCGCAGCTTGAACTGCTCGATATGCACCCCGGCGGGCAGGTTGGAGGGCAGCTCGACGTCGGCGGGAAACCGTGCGGGAAGACCACCCGGGGCGCCGGAATCGAAGATCCGGTCGCGCGGCAGTCGAATCACGAACTGCTCGAGCGCGCCGCCGTTGGGCTGCACGCTGACATGCGCGCGCAGGCGAGGATGATCCACCCACTCGACCATCGTGGCCGCCGCCAGCCCGCCGAGCAGGCCGAACAGCAGACCGAGAATCAACACGAAACGGCTCATTCCACGCATACGTACGTCAAGGACAATGGCCGCAGGGCCCTGCCTCCTGAGAGTGAATCAGTCGGGAAATCATGCCACGCCGGCCAAGCTTACAGGCCGATGCAACTCACAGTTTGAGCATCCGATCAGGGTTCGGCGTAGTAGCTGGCCAGGTAGTCATCGAACGGGATCTGCGCCTGCGCTTCGATGGCGCGCTGGCGGGC
>JBGTIC010000309.1:0-21783 GCA_041745895.1 Gammaproteobacteria bacterium | reverse complement strand
GGCAAGTTCGCCTGCTTCGAGCGTATCGGTGTCTGATGCAGCGCCTCGGGTGGCCAGCGCGAGCACGCGCTGACCTTTCATGGCGATCTCGTGCATCGCGTCGTCCCAGCACGCGCGGTCGAGAAACGCGTCGCCATCTCGACGGCGCACGCTCACGCTGGCATCCAGCACTGCCTCGGGCGCGCCTTTCATGATGATGAAACGCTCATCGCCCTCGACGTGCAGGGTGGCCATGTACTTGTGCGCCGAATCGAACGGCAGGCTCGCCACTCGCGCATAGCGCTCGTCATCGGACTTCTTGTGCCTGCCGCCTTTCATCGCAAGCGCGATCAGTGCGCCTTCGGTGGGTTCGCCAACGAGCTGCCACTCGCCGTCCTTGTGCACGACTGCAGCCTCGTTGGACAGCATGCAGGCACGCAGCAATTCGTCGAGCACGGGACGGTCGTCTTGTGGCGAGATCCGCATCCCGTCGCAGCAGATGTCGCCTTCCGGCGAATAGCCGACGCCCTCGACCTCGTAGCGATGCTGATCGGTGAGCACGCTTTGCACCGTCATCTCGTTTCTGGTCAGCGTGCCGGTCTTGTCGGAGCAGATGATTGTCACCGCGCCGAGGGTCTCGACGGCAGGAAGACGACGGATGATGGCGTGGCGCTGTGCCATGCGCTGTACGCCGATCGCAAGGGTGATTGTCATGATGGCCGGCAGGCCTTCCGGGATCGCGGCAACCGCCAGGCTGACCGCAGCCATGAACATCTCCAGGGGTGCGTAGTTGCGAACCCACAGCCCGATGGCAAAGGTGGCGGCGGCGATGAACACGATCGCGGCGCTGAGCCAGCGGCTGAACTCTGCCATCTGGCGCAGTAACGGGGTCGTCACGCTGCGCACGTCAGAGAGCATCTCGCTGACCTTGCCGATTTCGGTGGTGCCCGCCGTGGCCACGACGACCCCCTGTCCGCGACCATAAGTCACGAGCGTGCCCGAAAAGGCCATGCACCGGCGGTCGCCCAGACCGGCATCCTGGGTCACCGCTTCGGTTTGCTTGTCCACCGGCACCGATTCACCCGTCAGCACGGCTTCGTCGATGCGCAGGCCCTGCTGCTCCAGCACACGAAGGTCTGCGGGTACGCGGTCACCGGACTTGAGCAGGACGATGTCGCCGGGAACGAGTTGCGTCGCCGGGATGCTTATACGTTCGCCGTCGCGCAGTACCAGCGCCTTGGGCGAGAGCATGGCCCTGATCGAGTTCAGCGCGCGCTCGGCCTTGCCTTCCTGAATGACGCCGATCAGTGCGTTAATGATGACCACCGCAAGAATGACGCCGGTGTCGATCCATTCCTGCAGCAGTGCGGTACCCAGCGCGGCTACCAGCAGGATATAGATCAGGACGTTATGAAATTGCAGGGCGAAGCGCTTGAGCCAGCCGTCGCGACGCGCGGCCGGCAGTTCATTGGGCCCCAGACGCGCAAGACGCGCTTCGGCCTCCGCGGCATGCAGACCCTCGGTCCGGGTGGCGAGCGCCTCAAGAACCTGCTTTCGATGCTGTGCATGCCAGCGAGCGCCATGGGCGCGCTGCCCGACCGCCGAGTCGCTCACCGGCTCATCTCTTGCGTCAGCGTGCTTCCTGGCAGTGTCCGCGGCTTTCGATGGCAGCAGCGATTCGCCCGATGCCCTGGAGGTAGGCTGCGGTACGAAGCGACACCCGCTCTGTCTCAGCAAGGTCCATGACGCGGTCAGCTTCCGCTGCCAGGCGCTGGTTGAGCCTGCGATTGACTTCGGCTTCCTCAAGATACTCGCCCGTGCGGTTCTGTACCCACTCCAGATGACTGACGATGACACCGCCGGTATTGGCAAGTACATCCGGAATGACCACAACCTCGCGTTCGTCGAGGCACTCATCGGCCTCGCTGGTCACAGGGCCGTTGGCGATTTCAAGCACAACCTTGGCTGCCACGGCATCGACGTTGTCCTTGTGCACCTGATCTTCCAGGGCGGCGAGTACCAGGATGTCGACCTCCAGTGAGAGGATGTCCGCCGAATCTAGTTCTTTCGTGCCCTTCTGCGCGCAATGCACGGGTTCATCGCAATAGACCAGCCCCTTGAGCTCGCGGCTACGCTGCTTTTCTTCCCAGATCGGGCCTGGGTCCAGCCCGTCCGGATGATGCAGGGTACGGCTCGAATCTGCGAGTGCGACGATGCGGTATCCGCGCTCGTGGGCGAGTCTCGCAAAGTGGTAACCGGCATTGCCGAACCCCTGCACCGCGACCGTCAGCGCGGCGGGCTGGAGATCCCTGCGTCCGGCCCACAGGTCCAGCACGGTAAGCGCGCCACGGCCTGTGGAAGCCACGCGTCCGGGTGAGCCGCCCAGTGGCAGCGGTTTGCCGGTGATGACGCCGGGTACGTGACGGCGTGCGATTTTTCCATACTCGTCTGCCATCCAGCCCATGATCGTATCGTTGGTGTTCACGTCCGGGGCGGGGATGTCGCGGTCGGGTCCGATGATGTCTGCGATGGCACTGATGTATCCACGTGACAGGCGCTCGAGTTCGAACGGCGACAGCGTCTTCGGATCGACGCATACACCACCCTTGCCGCCACCGAATGGCAGGCCGACCACCGCGCACTTGACGGCCATCCACAAAGCCAGCGTCGTGACCTCGCCCTCATCGACCGCGGGATGGAACCGGATGCCGCCTTTGGCAGGTCCGCGGATGGTGTCGTACTGCACGCGCCAGCCGCGGAACACCTCCAGCGAACCATCGTCGCGGCGCAGGGGTACGGCCACCTCCAGCGAGAGCATCGGCTGGGCCAGCCGCCTGCGGACTTCCTGGTTGGCGCCGAGCCGCTCGTAAATTGCCTCCAGGCGTCCCTGCGCGTCGCTGAACAGGGCCGCGCCTCCGGTCGATTGACTCATCCTCGATACTCCTGTTGCGTTGATCGCCATCGTGGCGACCGCGTGATACGAACAGCTTTCCGCGTTATCGCCGCCGGCGGCAAGTCCTGCGGCCTGCGCAAATGAGGCGAAGCGAGGGCGTTGACGAGCAAAAATGGCTGACGCGACGAGGGCTTGCTTGACAGCAGGCAGTGCGCGCCTGAAAATCTCCGGCCCGTCATATCCCCGGGCGGCCACGTGGTGATGTAGCTCAGTTGGTTAGAGCGGCGGATTCATAACCCGCAGGTCGGTGGTTCAATTCCACCCATCACCACCACACTTCCATTGCGTCAGTCGCTCGCATTGGCCTGAATGCGTTGCGCGACTGCCTCGACCTCACGCAGCACGCGCAGCAGGTTGCCACTCCAGATCTTGCCGATGTCTTCCTCGCTGTAGCCGGCCTCGAGCAGCGCTGCGGTGATCTTCGGAATGTCGGTGATATCCCACATGCCATCGACGCCACCGCCGCCATCCCAGTCCGCACCGATGCCCACGTGGTCCACGCCCATGACTTCGATCGTGTGCAGCAGGTGTTCCATGTAGTCATCGAACGTGGCGACGCCCACGGGGTGTTGCTCATCTATCTGCGCACGCTGCTGCATGTAACTGCGCAAGCGCTCCCCGGCCAGTTCGTAGAAATTGCCATAGGTCTGACCGAGTTCGACCATTGCCTCCCGACGCTCTGGCGGAGCGGGCAGGGAGACCAGGTAGGCGCCCAGCGCGTTCATATGCAGCACGCCGCCTTGTCGCGCCAGGCGCCGCATCCGCTCGTCGTCGAGATTGCGTGCGTGGTCGTAGATCGCCCGGGCGCTTGAATGGGAGGCGACGATCGGGGCCTGGGAGATGTCCAATACCTGGTCGAAAACGTCGTCCGAGGCATGCGAGATATCCAGAATCATGCCCAGCCGGTTGGCCTCGTGCACAAGTTCCACACCCAGCGGGCTTAGTCCCTGCCATTCCGGGCCGCTCGGGTCGGTGGCAGAGTCCGCCAGTTCATTGTTGGCGAAATGCACCGGCCCGAACATCCGTACGCCGAGCCGATAGAAGGTCTCGAGACGGCGCGGATCGGTAGCGATCGGGTAGCCGTTCTCGATGCTGATGTACACCACGCGCCGACCGGCGTCGACAATGCGCCGGGCATCGTCGGCGGTGAGCGCAAGCTCGAAGTGCTCGTTGTTACGCGCCACCATTTGCCGGATATTGATCAGAATGCCCATGGCCCGGTCGAACACCGCGGCATGGCCACTGTCGGTGCGCGGACCCTGCGGGGTGTAGATCACCCAGAAGCCGCCGTCCAGGCCACCCTCGATCATCCGCGGGTAGTCGACCTGCGATCTGTCTGCAAAGTAGTCCTGGCGCTGCATGATGTCCCAGCCCGGGCGCGGGAAGTGGGCGGGCGTATCCAGGTGAGTGTCCAGCGTCATGACGCGCGCGTGGATGGCCGCGGCATCGTCGCCGTCGTGGTCGCTGGCGCCCAGCGTGAGCGGCCAGGCCAGAAGCAGAGTCAGGATCAGTCTATTCATGGCCGTTAATGTGCCCGGATGACGCTGGAGCGTCAAATCTGCGCCGGCAGCCGGGGAGAGGTGAGCGGTTCTAGGCGGCAAACACCGTGAATGTCAGCGCGGTATACGCACCGTAGCCAAGCAAAAGCAGGCTGCCTTCAAACCTGCTGATGCGCCTGCCGGTATACAAAAACAGCCACAGTACCAGCGCCGCGCCCAGCATCACCCACTGGTCGAATTCCAGGATCCGCCCATCGACCGGTAACGGCTGAAGCAACGCCGAGATACCGAGGATGCCAAGCAGATTGAAGATGTTGCTGCCAAGAATGTTGCCCACCGCGACATCCGCATGCCGGCGCAATGCCGCGACCAGCGAGATCGCGAACTCCGGTAACGAGGTGCCGACGGCCACCACCGTCAGTCCAATGATGGCATCACTGAGCCCAAGCGCCTCGGAGATGCCTATCGCGCCGGTCAAAAGCACACGCGATCCGCCGACCAGCAGCACGAGGCCCAGTACCACAGCACCCACCATGAACGGCAATGACTTCGGTACAAGGGTGAGTTCTTCGGACTCTGCCCGATGAACTTCGGCCGCCGGTATCGCGTGGCGAGACTCCGTGACGTACGCCCAGGTCAGATACGCTGCCAGGCACAGCAGCAGAATCAGGGCATCGAATCTCCCCAGCGCACTGCCACCCACCAGCACCAGGAACAGCACACTGGCGGCAACGACGGTCAGCGCATCGCGCCGCAGTGCCAGTGGCGATACGGCCAGCGGTGTGATCACGGCGCAGACACCAAGTATCAGCAGGATGTTCGCGATATTGCTGCCGACAACATTGCCCACCGCGATATCCGGTCTTTGGTTCAGTGCGGCATCCACCGAGACCACCAGTTCCGGTGCAGAAGTGCCGAACCCCACGATGACCAGTCCGCTCAACAGTGGGGAGACTCTGAAGCGCCGGGCCGCGGCCAACGCCCCGCGAATCAGCGCCTCGCCGCCGATTGCCAGCAGGACGACGCCCGCGAGCAGCAGTAGCAGGTTCAACATCGATGCTCCGTGGACAAAAAAGTCCGAGTTGCCCGGAAAAATGCGTCGCAGCATACTGCGCTGGGCGTACGCAACGCGTCAACACAACGGCCTGAGGAGCTCCCGTGAGCGATACCCGGAAGTGGCAGATGATGGCGATAGGGCTGGTTCTTGCAGGGCTGGTCTATCTGCTGGCGCCCGTACTCACCCCATTCGCGGTCGCTGCACTGCTGGCCTACCTCGGCGATCCGCTGGTGGATCGACTGCAGGGCCGGTACGTCTCGCGAACGCTCGCGGTGGTCATCGTGTTTTGCATCATGACCTTGAGCCTCGTTGCGGCGGTGTTGCTGCTGGTGCCCATGATCGAAAGTCAGATCGGCCGCTTTGTCGAGCGTCTGCCCGTGTATGTCGCGTGGAGTCAGGAGGTTGTGCTTCCGTGGATCGAGGCTCGCAGCGGTTTCGCGTTGGCGGATTTCGATCCTTCGCGCATCGTTGAGCTGGTAAAGAGTTACTGGCAGGAGGCCGGAGGCTTCGCGGCCGCCCTCGTCGGCGGACTCTCCAGATCTGGGCTTGCCGTGTTGCTGTGGCTCACCAATCTGCTGTTGATCCCGGTCGTGACCTTCTACCTCCTTCGGGACTGGGATGAACTGGTGCTTCGCGTACGCAATCTGCTGCCAAGATCGATCGAACCGGTCGTGAGCCGACTGGCACGGCAGTCCGACACCGTTCTGTCGGCATTTCTCCGCGGCCAGCTACTGGTCATGTTGTCTCTGGGCGCGATCTACTCGATCGGGTTGTCGCTGGTGGGCATCGAACTGGCGCTGCTCATCGGCATGCTTGCGGGCATCGTCAGCTTCATTCCTTACCTGGGCGCTATCGTCGGCGTGGGCGTCGGCGTGATCGCTGCCCTCGTGCAGTTCGGCGACTGGTGGCACGTGGCACTGGTGCTGGCGGTGTTCGGTGCAGGTCAGGCGATCGAGAGCTTCCTGTTGACGCCGTGGCTGGTCGGGGATCGGATCGGCCTGCATCCCGTGGCCGTCATTTTCTCGATCATGGCCGGCGGTCACCTGTTCGGCTTTCTGGGTGTGCTGCTGGCCTTGCCGGTCGCCGCGGTGGTCATGGTGTTGCTGCGCTATGCCCATGAGCGATACACGCGCAGCGAACTCTACGGACATGAAGTCGTGCAGTCAGACCACACGGCCGCCCCTGGATCCGACACCCCGGACGCTCTGCGAAACTGACGCGCTTCGCCTGCGGCATGTCAGTCCGTATCGGTGGTCCCGGCAGCGGCGTCGGACCCGGCATCAGAATCAAGATGCTTCTCCAGAAAAGCCGCTACGCGCCGGTAGAGCTCCACGCGATTCTCCAGTCGGCGAACGGAGTGCCCTTCGTCGGGGAAACGCAGGTACTCCGCCGGGATATCGCGTTCGCGCAGCGCAAGGACCATGCGGTCGGACTCGGTAACCGGGTCGCGTGGGTCGTTCGCGCCATGCGAAAACAGCATCGGTGCCTCGACGCGCTCGACGCGCGTGATGGGTGAGAGTTCGCGGAAGAACTCGCGCATTTCCGGGTCGTTGATGTCGCCATACTCGATGCGATCCGAGGCCTGCAGCGAAGGCGCGGCCTCCTCCAGTGCGCGCACCCAGTCGGAGACACCGACGAAAGAAACACCCGCGGCGAAGGCCTCCGGGTAGCGTCCAAGCACGTCGTTGACCAGGTAACCGCCATAGGAGCCGCCCATTACCGCGGCACGTTCGGCATTCACGCGGCCGTCGTTGGTGAGGAAAGCCAGCGCATCGACCAGGTCGCGGACAGCATCGGGCCGCAGCAATTGATTATCCAGGCGCGTGAAGGACTTGCCGAAACCGCTCGAGCCGCGGAAGTTCAGGTCCAGCACGGCAATGCCGCGTCTGAGCAGGTACTGAAACACCGGATTGAAGCCCGGTCGGGCCTGTGCGGTGGGACCGCCGTGGACGTTCATGACCAGCGGGGGACGCTCACCGCTGAGGTTCGTGGCATCGGGCATGTAGAGCAGGCCGTGCAGCATCACGCCGTCGCTGGCGGGAAAACTGACCGACTCCGGGGCGATAAGAAGACTGCGCGGGATGCCCGCAAGCTCCGCGAGTGCCGCCTCCGCGACGTGGCCGGTGGCCAGGTGCCAGGTCCAGATGGCACCCGGATCACTTGGCCCGCTGACGTTTATCGCAAGCACGGGGGCATCCTTCGCGAACGACAGCGAGTAGACACCTTCAGGCAATCGCGGCGCGCTCAGCGCCTCGCCGCTCAGCAGGTCGCGCCCGCGCAGCCGCGAATAGCCACCGTCGTTGATCGTCCACACCAGCTTGCGGCCGTCCGGGGACAGCGCCAGGTCGTCGATGTCGCGACCATCTGCAGCCTCTACCAGTCGAAGCTCCCGACTGGCCAGTTCGTAGTAGGCGATCGCCCTGAATTCACGCTCGTGGTCGGTGATCAGGTAGAAGCCACGCCCCTCGGGCCGCCAGGCGATGTCTCCGTAATAGGCACGATCCTCCGGCGCGAACAGAGTCTCGAGTTCTCCGGTGTCGGTGTTCAGCAGGTGAAGGTCGTTGCCGTCCTCGCCACGCGCCTCGCGCACGACCAGCAGATTACCGCGCGGTTGCCACGCATCCGCGTAGTAGCCGAACCGGCCCTCATGGACAAGACGAGTTTCTCCCGTGGCAATCTCGGCGACGTGAACGTCGAAGTCCTGACCGGTGCGCAACGTGGACGAATAGGCGATGTGTGTGCCTTCGTCGTTGAAGTCGCCGAATACGCGGAAAGCACCGTCGAAGCCAAGGATCTCCCGCTCGACGCTGCCGTCGGCGCTGATGAACCAGTAGGCCTCGCGCTCATCACCCTGCCGGTCTGCGGCATAGATCAGTCCGGAGCCATCCGGCAGCCACGCATGGAACGTGACCGCCGGGCCGAAGGTCAGCTGCTGCGGCCAGCCACCGCGCGCCGCTACCCGCCACAGTTGGGGGAGGCCGGTGACATTGTTGCTGAACACCAGCGTCTCACCGTCAGGAGACAGGGCCGGCGCATAGCTGCTGCGCGTGAGCAGGAAGCGCACGATGTCCAGAGGGGATTCACCGGCCAGGCCGGGCGTGATCGCCTGGGGTTGCGGAATATCCTCCGCATACGGCCAGTCGGCAGGATCAGAGGTCTGGGCGCTCGCGGGGGCGGTGGCAAGGAGCATGGCGCAGCTCAGCGCGGGTGACAGGATCGTGGCGAGGACTCGCAGTGACATGCAGGCGGTGCTCCGATGTAAAGCCGGTGCACTGAATACTACCCCAGTCGCCCGCCGGGAGTCCCGCCAGAGCCCGTGGCGCGCGCGGATTCAGTCCTGCACCGTAGCCTGCCTTCGCCGCCGCTTCAGTAGTGGAAATGCTTGATCTTTTCGCCTTTCTCCTCAATCTGCGTCATCGATTCGATGCCGATCGAAAGATGCTCGCGCGTCCACAAGGCCGTGACCTGGTGATCGGAGGCCTCGGTCTTGACGCCTTCGGGTGTCGTCGGCACATCCGACACGAGCAGCAAAGCGCCGCGGGAGATCCGGTTGACATGCCCGACGATGAAGATCGTCGCGGTCTCCATGTCGATGCCGATCGCACCAAGTTCGTGCAGGCGCTGCTGAAAACGCACGTCGTGCTCCCAGAGCCGCCGGTTGGTGGTGTAAATGACGCCGGTGCGATAGTCCATGTTGCGCGCGACGATTTTCTCCGAGACAAACTTGTGCAGCTTGAATGAAGGCAGCGCCGGTACCTCGGGTGACAGGTACTCATTGCTCGTCCCCTCTCCGCGGATCGCCGCGATCGGCAGGATGAAGTGACCGATCTCGGTGGAGGATTTCAGACCGCCACACTTGCCCAGGAACAGCGCGCCCTTGGGCTCGATGGCCACCAGCAGGTCCATGACTGTGGCGGCATTGGCCGAGCCGATGCCGAAATTGATGATGGTGATGCCGGCGCTGTTCGTGGCGGCCTGCATCGGGCGACCCTCGCCGTAGAGCTCGCAATCGAAACGCTCGCAGAAATCCTGGACGTAGTTCCGGAAATTGGTCAGCAGGATCCAGTGACCGAACCGGTCCAGCGGCATGCCGGTGTAGCGGGGCAGCCAGTTATTGGCGATCTCCAGCTGGGTCTTCAAACTCGTCTCCTCGCACGTGGATCATCAGGGTGTATTCGCCCCGGCGCGCTCCACCGCAGCGCCGCGTCGCCCGGTCAGGGCTGCAGTCAACCATACTGATGCGTTCCGGATGATGACAAACAGGCAAGGTGCCAGCAGCAGCGCTTGCATCCGGTGAAGCCGTCGGGGCGGGACTTGTGCCGTTGCGCCCATGTTCGTGCTGCGACTCCAGAATCCTGTTGATACGATATACGTCGCGTTGGGCGTGTCCGGATGGTCGCCGAGGAGCTTGGTCCCATCGGCAAACGCGGCACAGTGCCAGCGAAAGACCGCGTATCCCGGCGATCCAGCAGCTATCGGAGTCAACCGCATGACACGTATTCAACCTTCTTGTTGTTTCGGCTGGCTGGTGGCGACCGCAGCGATGCTGGCCGGTTGCAGTCCATCCGAGCAGGCGGCACAGGCGCCGGATGCCGCCGATCCCCCGCTGGTCATCACCGGCGAGCTCGCCTATCGCGCTCGCGTTGCCGTGCCCGCGGACACCTTGGCGCTGATAACGCTGCGTGAGACGCACGACGAGCAGTCCGTCATCGCCGAGCAGCGTATTGTATTGCAAGGTCGGCAGGTCCCCGTCGCATTCGAGCTCAGCGCAGAATTATCGGAGATGGACCCCGACAGGGGGTATTCGCTGCACGCGGCACTGCTGCTGGAAGGACGGCCGCTCTGGGAGAACCAGGGTATCGAGATTGCCGCCCGCGCGGGTGTGCTGGATCTGCGCACCATCTGGCTGGAGCGGGCCGCTTTGGAGCCCGGCAGCTCGGTTGCGAGTCTGCGTTGTGGCGAACAGGACATCTCCGTTGCCATGACCGACGATCGCATGGTGCTGTTCGTGGATCAGGAGCGTATCTCGATGCGGCAGGTTGAAGCGGCGTCGGGCGCGCGATTCGTCGCCGAGCATGATCCCACAACGATCTTCTGGAGCAAAGGTGACTCCGCGACGCTGGCAATCCGCGGCGAGACCTATCCGGAGTGCGAACCTGTGCCGGCGCATGGATCTTGATTACGGTCAGCTCAACGCCTCTTGTCGCTGGGGATTATCCGCGCCAGTGGCTGCAAGGATCAGCATGACCGGTACCACGGCGCTGATCAGGAAGGCCCATCGGTAGTCACCGAACCAGGCTTCCATCACGCTGAAGAAGTAGGGCCCAAGCGCGCTGCCGTAAACAATGATCGACATGAAAACGCCGGTAATCGCACCCAGATGGGCCCGTCCGAAGAAGCGCGGAAACACCACGCCCGAGAGGTTGCTCCAAAGACCGCTGGCAACGCCCATGCCCACGACGATCATCAGCTTGGCCGGCAGCCCAGGGGCGACCAAAGGCCCGAGGGTGAAGATGAGCATCATCGCATTCATGACGATGAGCAGGTATTTCACCCGGGTGACGGCGCTCAGCCAGCCGCAGGCCAGGTTGGCTGTCACGGCGAACAGCGAGGCCAGCAGAAATAACTGCAGGATCTCCGTGCGTGCCATGCCGATCGATGCCCCGATCGAGACGACGTGAAAGGTATAAGCGGTGCCGAACAAGCCCTGCCACGCGAAAGAAAGCGTGAACACCCAGAACGAATAGGTGCGAAGCGCATCCGCGAGGTTGTAGTCGCGGTAGATCGTCAGATCGGCATTGGTGCGGGCGCTTTTCTGCGCCACGTAGTCGCCGTCCATGGCCAGGCCGCACTCCTCCGGATTGTCCCGGAAGAACAGCCAGGCCAGCGGTGCCAGGCAGGCGAGCGTCAGCGCGCCGATGCCCACCAGCGTCCAGCGCCAGCCGATGGCCTCGACCGGATAGTTCAGCAGTGCAGGGGAGGCGGAGAACAGCAGCGCCGTGGAGACCCCACTGACGCCCACTGCCAGGCCCCGGCGGTGATTGAACCATTTGCCGATCATGTTCCGACACGCCAGCGTAAGCATGCCCTGGCCCCAGAAGCGGATCATCAGGAAGGCGAAGGTGGCAAAAATAAACGCGGCCAGCCACAGGCTGCCTGTGCCGGTGACGCGATCTGTCAGGACGGCAATGCGATCACTGTAAGCCAGAAAAAACAATGAGCCCGCCATCGCAACGGCGGCGACGACGCCGATTCTGCGCGCCCCCCAGCGATCCAGCAGTCGGCCTCCCAGCGGCATCAGCAGGCCGGCGCCCAGCGTGCCGATCAGGTAAGCCAGGCTGATGTCCACCCGACTCAAAGACAGTGCCGCCATCAGCGAGTCGATGAAGACACCGACGCCGATGGTCTGGCCGGGTATGCTGCCGAGGATGCCGACCGTGGCCACGGCGACGATAACCCAGCCATAGAATATGGGGCTGCGTCTGGGGCTGAACGGAACGTCGGGATGCCAGAGCGTTGCGCGTGACAGGCTGTGAGGGCGAATCAGGACGGATCCACCGCGTGCCGCTTCAGCTCGGAAAGCCCGACGATCTCCAGTGCTGTCTCGTGGGTTGCAGCAAGCACGACCTTGGGCGCAGCCCCCGCCAGCAGCGCCTCCCGCCAGCGTGCCGCGCACAGGCACCAGCGATCGCCATCCTTGAGGCCGGCGAATCCGAACTCCGGACGAGGTGTGCTCAGGTCGTTGCCGCGCGCTTTCGAGAACGCCAGAAATGCGCCCGTGACCTGCGCGCAAATCACGTGGCGGCCGAAGTCCTCGGGTCCGGTGTTGCAGCAGCCGTCGCGAAAAAATCCGGTGAGCGGATCCTGGGAACACGGGCGGAGAAATTCGCCCAGTACGTTGTAGGCGTCCTCGCGGCGCGGTGAGCCTCCGTCCATATCAGCGGTCTCCAGCAGCAGGGTCCGGATGACGCTGAAGTATACGAAAATCCCGCAGCCTTGCCGCCCATCAAAAAAAGCAGCCCCGTACGAAATCCGCACGGACAGGGTTGGGGGCGACCGCACGTGCCGACGGGGCTACGACCAGAACCAGGGGAGGCCGCCCGACCAGCATCCGCGACGCCCCCGGGCTGGGGAACCCTTGAATCGGCCCAAACTGCGCAGATTCATGGTCAGCGGGCGCCAAGTTCGCAATACTTGCGCCTGGGACCGGCACGAAAGACAAGTGCCGGCAATAGCCACTTTCGGGGGATTGCCATGAAAATCGCCGTACTGGGCACCGGCACCGGCGAGCGCGCGCAATTGCCGGTGGCCATCAGGGAACTGGCGCGCGCGGATATCGAGCCCGTGCTCATCAATACGCGCGTATCGGTCTTCGCCCACAGCATCGCCGATCGCGCGCTGGTGGATCTCGCCCACGTGGATGCAGCAATCGGTGCCCAGCGCGAGGGCTTCGATGCAGTGTTCGTCAACACCTTCGCCGATTACGGTCTCGCGGCAACGAAGTCGGCACTGAGTATTCCCGTTGTCGGTGCGGGCGAGGCCGGCCTGCAGCTGGCGTGCATGCTTGGCGAGCGCTTTGCGGTCATCACGGTGTGGCCGAGATCGCTTGATCATATTTATCGGGACCGGCTGCGTGACACCGGTACGGCACAGCGTTGCGCGGATGTCATCTACGTGTCCGGAGAAGAGGAACTCACGCGGCTGGGCAGCGACGAAGGGGTGATGCAGCGCATGCATCGCGGGGACACCGCGGTGATCGACCGGCTTGCAGAGGCGTGTCGCCATGCGACCGAGGATCTTGGCGCCGACACGCTGGTGCTGGGGTGCACCTGTATGGCCCCCGTGCTGGACGCACTGCGTACGCGCACGACGGCGCCCTTGGTGGAGTGCTCGCGCGCCGGTTATCTGGCCACCGAGACGCTGCTAAGGCACGGACTCACACAAAGCAAGCTTGCATATGCTGCGCCTTCCGCGCCGAGCCTGGATCGCCTGCGCGCGGTGTTCGACGGGCAGGGCGCCGGGAGTGGTGTGGATGCACACACCGTATCGCAGACCGACTGTCCGGTGTGCCTGCCTGCCGACATGGTCGTGGCGCCGTCGGGCCGCGGGTCGGAGCGCTAGGCCGTGCTGCGAACCTTGCATCGCTGGATCGGTCTCGTCATGGGCCTGTGGGTCGTTGCATTGGGGATCTCAGGCAGCGCGCTGGTTTATCGTGATGCGCTCGAGGCCCGAGAGGCGCGGCATATTGGCAGCGTGACGCCGGCAGGTGCCGCGATGGATCTCGACAGGCTCGCGGGGATCGCCAACGCCGAGCGCGCCGACAAGCGTATCGTGCGGATACGTCTCCCCCAGGCGGACGCGCCGGATCGCGCAGTAGAGTTCATCATGCTCACACCCGGCGCGCGCACCTTGAAGGACGCGCAGCTGGTGAGTGTGTATGTGGACCCCTACAGTGGCATTTCTCTGGGTCAGCGTGATCACACCACCAGCTGGATATGGTGGATGCAGGACTTTCACTACGCGTTACTGGCAGGTGAACGGGGATTGCGCATCAACGGGATCGCCGCGCTGATACTGATCGCACTTGGCCTCACCGGTCTGCTGACCTGGTGGCCGGGCCTGCGTTGGGCGATGCTTCGCAACACGCTGCGGGTGCGCTTCGGCGCGCCGGCCATCGTCTGGCTGCGCGATCTGCATATTCTCACCGGCCTGGTCTCGCTGCTGGTACTGTTGCTGATCGCCGTCACGGCAATGTATTACACGTTTCGTCCCGCAGTGACCGCAGCCGTGGAGCGGGTGAGTGGCGAGCGCTTGCAACCTCCGGTGGTCGAGGTGCTGGCCGATGCGCCGAACGCCACGCTCGAGGCCATCGTTTCTGCGGCCAGTGCGCAGGTGCCCGAGGCACGTTTGCTTGAACTCAGGCCGTCATCGCGCCCCGGTGCGGCGGCCACCCTGAACTTCCTGCTGCCAGGAGAGCATGTGCCGGCCGGCAACCGCATCTACGTGCATCCTCAGAGCGCCGAGGTGCTGCGTGTGGATCGCCATCATGCCTTGCCGACCACCGATTGGCTGTTTGCCTCGATGGCCCCCTGGCACTTCGGCCATTTCGGCGGGCAGGTCACGAAAGCGATCTGGTTCGTGGTCGGTCTGGTGCCGTTGGGGCTGCTGGTGTCGGGTGGATTCGTCTGGCTGCGCCGACGTCAGCGCAGGCACCAACCCGCACGGTCCACGCGCGCGCCCGCTTAGCCAGTGGTCCCGGCGCAAGGCGCGCTACTGCGTGTGAGCCAGTCGCTGCAGGCGTGCCAGCTCTGCGTGATCACCGCGCGCTTCATACAGGGCGATTTTCCACGCCAGCGCGCGGCGCACGCGTCGATGGGTCAGCCCCGAGCCGTCATGGAGATTCGGGAAGCTGGTGCGCAGCAGCGCTTCGGCTTCATCGTAGCGACCCAGCAGCGCGAGTGTATGGCCGTACACGGCCTGCGTCGACGCCACCAGGGGATGTCCGTCAGGATGGTCCCGTCGACGGATCTGCAGGGCCCGCAATGCGAGGTCCTGCGCCTCAGCGGCCCGGCCGGCGTCGGCCAGCACTGCGGCGAGCTCGGTGAGACTCGAGGCGATGTACTGGTGGTGCGCACCCAGCTGTGACTCGTAGATGTGCAGGGCTTCGCGCAGCATGGCTTCGGCCTCTTCGCTGCGTTGCATGTCGTGCAGCAGCATGGCCAGACTGGTGAGATCATAGCCGACGAACGGATGGTCGGGACCGCGCGCCCGGGTATGCACGTCGAGCGCTTCGCGCAGCACCTCCTCGGCTGCTTCGTACTGACCCTCGCCGTGCATCATCGTGCCGAGCATGACCAGCGAGCCGCCGAGCAGGTCGTGGTCGTCTCCGAGCACGCGGCGGGTGAGTGTGATGGCCTCGTCGAGCACACTCCGGGCTTCAGCTTGATCGCCCTTGGCCTGCAGCACCACGGCGAGATTCTGCAGATAATAGGCCAGCAGCGGATAGTCGTCGCCGCGATGCTTGCGCACCAAAGCGATGGCCTCGCGCATCAGCGTGTTGGCCTCACCCAGGTCGTTTCGAGCACGCAGGGTGCGCGCCAGCATGTTCTTGCCTTCGGCAAGTTCTATGGCGTAGACATCGCCGAGCTGTTCGTAAATGCGTACGCTCGCAGAGGCTTTGAGTGCCGCGTCTTCCAGGCGGCCCATCGCATGGTGGAGTTCGGCGAGGTTCTGGTAGTTTGCAGCGACCTCAGGGCTGGCCGGGCCATGCAGCCGGAGTTTTATCTGTAGCGCACTGTCGAGCAGACGTTCGGCCTCGGCATACTCGGCCTGCCGGACCAGCGACTGGGCCAGCGCGTTACTGCTGGCGGCCACATCGGCATGCCGGGGCCCAAGCAGCTGGCGGCGAATACGCAGTGAGTCGCGCAGCACCCGGGCAGACAGTTCGTAGTCGCCAAGGTTGAAATAGACTCGCCCGATCGTTTCCATCAATGTCGCCTGGATCAATGGCCGGTCATCGAGTTCGCGGCCGACGTTCTCCGCACCCCTCTGCAGGATTTCACGTGCTGTGATGTTCAACCCGCGCGCATTGCCGGGATCGGGTTCCATGAATATCTCTTCGAGAAAGCGCGATACTTCACGGGCAGTATCGCGTTCCTGAACCACGCGCTGGTTCTGCACCGCAAGCGTTGCACCGAAGCCCACCAGACTTACCAGCAGCAGCGCCGACAGCGCGGCGGCGGTGGTGTGACGCTGCAGGAACTTGCCGGTCCGGTAACGCCACGTATCCGCCCGGGCCAGAACAGGTTGGGAGTCCAGGTGTCGCTGTATGTCCTGCGCGAACTCGGTGACGGAACGGTAGCGACGCTCGGGCTCCTTGCGAAGCGCATAGAGCACGATCGTATCGAGGTCGCCGCGCAACTGGCGCTTGAGTTTTTCGGGGGTGGCACCGTGCTGGCCTGCCAGATAATCGATCATGGACGCAATGCCGGACAACTCGTCGAGCACAGGGCCGTCGGGGGCGCGCGTGACCACCACACTCGGACGTTCTGGCTGCTGCAGGCAGATGGCCTGCGCGATCTCCCGTGGGTTGGTGGCATCAACCCGGTAGGGCGGGCGACCGGTCAGGAGGCGATAGAGCAGGATGCCGAGGGCGTAAATGTCGGTTGCGGTGGTGATGGCCTTGTTGAGCAGCTGCTCGGGTGCCGCGCTCTCCGGCGTGAGCATGGCCATGCCATCGCGCGTCAGACCAGCCTGAGCCGTCCCTGCGGCATCGATGAGCCGCGCGATGCCAAAGTCAAGCAGCTTGGGCACGCCGTCTTTGGTTACAAGGATGTTGGAGGGTTTGATGTCGCGATGGACGATCAGGTTCTGATGGGCGTGGTGCACGGCCGAGCACACGGTGACGAACAGCTCGAGCCGCGCCCGCACGCCAAGCCCAAGGCGATCGCAGTAACGATCTATGGGCTCGCCGTCGATATACTCGATGACCAGGTACGGTGTGCCGTCACTGGTCGTGCCACCGTCGTAGAGGCGCGCAATGTTGGGGTGTTTGAGATCAGCAAGGATCTGGCGTTCGGCGATCAGACGGGCCTGAAGGTTCGGGTCCACCAGCCGCTGGCGGACCAGCTTGATGGCTACTTGCTGGCTGAAGTGCTCATCCACGCGCTCGGCAAGATAGACCACGCCCATGCCGCCACTGCCCAGCTGGCTGACCAGCTCATAGGGTCCGATGCGCTCGCCCAGATAGCCACGCTCAGCGGGGGCGCAGCGTTTGGGTCCAAGGTCAACGGTCTTGGCGCTCATACGCGCATCCTAACCCCAAAGCATCGGCGGGGCATCGCGGCCGCAACCCCGACGGAAGTGACACGGATCGCAGTCCGGTACCTGCGAGGCGGCTATAGTGATCGAGCCGGTCGCCTTCCGAACTTCAGGCGACCGGCCCCTCAAGCTTTCGCGGAGTAACGACCATGGCTGAACAGGACCTTCCCCCACAGCGGCGCAGCATCGCGCTCTACGCGGCCGGCGGCGCGTTTGCCGGCTCACTGGTAGCACTGCTGCTGGCCCGGCTCATCTTCGGATGCTGCTAGCAAACAGCGTACTCACCAGATTCTTACCCTTTCGTCCTCGGGCCGGTACATGTCATCGCCGGGCTCGACCCCGAAGGCGGCATAGAACTCCGGCATGTTCGAGAGCACGCCGCGCACGCGATACGCGCCGGGCGAGTGCGGACCGGTCATCAGCTGCCTGCGCAGGGCTTCCTCGCGATAATTGATCCGCCAGATCTGCCCGTAGCCCAGGAAGAAGCGCTGACTGCCGCTGTAGCCATCGATGACCGGCGCGCTTCGTCCTTCGAGTGAAAGCTGGTAGGCGCGATAGGCTACCCGCAGGCCGCCGAGATCGGCGATGTTTTCGCCCAGGGCCAGCGCGCCGTTGATGTTCATGCCTTCGATGGGTTCGTAGGCGTTGTACTGCTCGACCATCCGCTGCGCGCGGGCGCTGAACTGCTCCGCGTCCTCGGCGGTCCACCAGTCGCGCAGATTGCCTTCACCGTCCGAGCGACGCCCCTGGTCGTCAAAGCCGTGGGTGATTTCGTGACCGATGACCGCACCGATGGCGCCGTAGTTGATCGCGTCATCGGCCGCCACGTTGAAGAACGGCGGTTGCAGGATGGCCGCGGGGAAGACGATCTCGTTCATCGAGGGTGCGTAGTAGGCGTTGACCGTCTGTGGCGTGATGAACCACTCGTCGCGGTCGACCGGCTGGCCCAGCCGGGCGACGTTGCGCTCGTGCTCGCAGGCCGCACTGCGCAAGAGATTGCCGACCAGATCGTCAGCTTCGATCTGCACGCAGTCGTAGTCCCGCCAGACGTCGGGATAGCCGATCTTGGTGTTGAACAGGGCAAGTTTTGCCTGCGCCTCGCGCCGGGTGTCCTCGGTCATCCAGTCCAGTTCGTCGATGGCCTGCTCAAAGGCGCGGCGCAGGTTCGTCACCATCGCGGCCATGCGCGCCTGAGCTTCAGGCTGATAGTGCCGCTGGACGTACGCCTGGCCGACCATGAATCCCAGCACGCCCTGGACCAGCGCGACCGCGCGCCGGTCGCGTGCGCGCATCTCGGGCTGACCGTTGAGGGTGCGACCGAAGAAGTCGAAGTGCGCCTCGGCAAACGCGGTCGGCAGATAGGGGGCGAAGCTGCGCAGCAGGTGATAGCGATGATAGTCCTGCCAGTGCGTCAGCGAGATATCACCGTGCCATTGCGCGAGTTGCTGCAGATAGTCGGGCTGGCGAACCACCAGCGCGTCGATCTCTCCCAGATCGCCGGCGGCGAAATAGCCGGGCCAGTCGAGACCGGGCGCCATCGCGGAAAGCTCTGTCAGGGTCATGGGATTGTAAGTGGCCGATCGGTCGCGATTGCGCACGCGGGTCCAGTGTGCTCTTGCGATACCGGTTTCAACCTCTATGACGCGTCGAGCCGCCTGCCCCGGCTCGGGCAGACCGGCGAGCATGAACAACTCGGTGATGTGGGCCTGATAGCGCGCCAGCAGCAGCCGCGAACGCTCGTCGGCGGCAAGGTAGTACTCACGGTCCGGCAGTCCCAGCCCGGCCTGGGAGATGATGGTGATGTAACGATCGGACTGCGCCTGATCCTGGCCTACCGAGAAGCCCAGCGGTGCGGTGTTGCGTGTTCGCCGAATCTGGCCCCAGTACGCTGCAAGCTCGCCATGTGAGTCCAGTGCATCGATATCGGCCAGCGCATCGGCCAGCGGTGCAAGCGCGCGCGCATCGATGGTGGCCTCGTCCATGAACGAGGTAAACAGGTCGCCGATCTTGCGGGTGTCACTGGCCGGTGCCGCCTTGGTATCAGCCGACGCCTCGTTGAGAATTGCCAGCACATCCTCTTCGGCGCGCTCTGTGAGTTCGTCGAAACTGCCCCAGCGCGAACGATCCGCCGGAATTTCGCTCCTCTGCAGCCAGCCGCCATTGACGTAGGTGAAAAAGTCATCCTGCGGGCGCGCGCCGGTATCCATGTGCGCAGGGTCTACCCCCAGCGCCGGCGCTTGTGAGGCTTCAGCGGGGGATTCCTGCGGCTGCTGGGGCTCGGCACAGGCGCACAGGCCGGCCATGAGGGTTGCGGCGAAAAGGGGTCTATTCATGTCGTGACTCCAGTGACAGGCCCAATGGCGGGATGATAACCGCTGGCCGGGGGGGCTACACTTGTACGCCAAGCTGTCGGGTCGAGGTGGTGCATGTCTGCCGAGTCTTTTCCGCGATTTCACCTGGCCTTTCCAGTGACTGACCTGGAGGCGGCGCGGCAGTTCTACTGCGGCCTGCTGGGCTGTGCCACCGGCCGGGAGTCCAGCCACTGGATCGATTTCGACTTCTTCGGTCATCAGCTGGTGGCCCACCTGGTGAAACCGGAATCCCAGGCACGCGTGGACGTCAACGAGGTTGACGGCGATTCGGTGCCGGCCACGCATTTCGGCCCTGTGCTGCCCTGGGACGACTGGCAGGCGCTGGCGGCGCGCCTGGCGTCGGCCGGTGTCGAATGGGTCATCGAGCCGCACGTGCGCTTCGCCGGTCGCCCGGGTGAGCAGGCCACGATGTTCATCCGCGATCCCAGCGGCAATCACCTCGAGTTCAAGGCCTTCCGCGATCCCTCGCTGCTGTTCGCGAAGGATCTGGAGCCCTACAACTGAGCTGGCGCGTGGGAAGACCCGACCCTCGGGGCCGTGCCGGGCGCCGCCGCGGCGCGCTGGCGGCGATCAGCATGTGTCTGCTCGCGGCCTGCGGGTCCGACGGTGCGATCGAGGATCGCGATGACGCTGTGCTTCGCACGCCGTTACAGGCGGCGGATTACGCGCGGCTCACCACGCATGAAGAACTCGTCGACTTCGTTCAGCGTCTCGGGGCATCTTCGCCGCATGTTCAGGCCGGATCGCTTGGCCACAGTCTGGAGGGACGCGAAATTCCCTACCTCAAGATCAGTCGGGAGGTGTTCGGGGCGGATCGCGACGCGCGCAGCATCGTACTGATTTTTGCCGAGCAGCACGGCACTGAGCCGTCCGGTCGCGAGGCTGTGCTGGAACTTGCGCTGGCACTGGCGCGCGGTGAGCATGATGAGTGGCTCGCGCATATGGACCTGCTGCTGGTGCCACAGGTCAACCCGGACGGCGGCTCCCGTCACGAACGGCACAACGCCGCCGACATCGATCTGAACCGCGCGCATCTGGTGCTGGATGCGCCGGAGGCCATTGCGCTGCGCGAGCTGTTCCATCGCTGGGAGCCGGAAGTCGCAGTCGACGTGCACGAATACTATCCGTGGACCGACAGCTGGCTTGCGCGCGGCTGGCTGCGCCGCTGGGATGTACAGTTTGGTCTGCCGACCAACCTGAATGTCGATCCGGGAATCCGTGCGCTGGCAGAGGAAGAATTTCTTCCGGATGCGATCTCTGCGATGGCAGCGCACGGCTACACGGCGCACAACTATATCGTTGGCACACCGGAGGGTGTGCGCTATTCGACCACCGATATCAACGATGGTCGCCAGAGCCTGGCGATCCTGCAGACGCTGGCCTTGATCTATGAGGGCCGGCGTGAACGCACACCGGCAGGGCGTATCGATCATCGCACTGCAGCACAACGCACGGGCCTTGAGTTTCTCCTTTCATTCACAGCCGAAAACGGCGAGCGCATCCGGGAGGTGGTTCGCGAGGCTCGGCGTAGGGTGATCGACGGCGAGACCGACACGGTGCATCTGCTCATGGGCCGGGCGCCGGGTGACGGGCCACTGGAAATTCAGGTTGACCGTGTTGTCGAGCGCGACGGCGAATGGGAGATGAGCGATGTGGTCACGGCGACGATCGAGGCGTTCCGACCGCTGGTGACCTCCGAGCTGGCGGTCACCCTGCCTGAGGCCTATCTGGTGCCCGCGGAGCAGCAGGCGACTATCGAACTGATGCAGCAGCATCGCGTCGAGATGCTGACCCTCATCGGCGGTGAGCCATTCAGCGTCGAACGGCTGACGATCGAGGGCTTCAGCATGCGCGAACTCGAGGAACCGATGAAGATCGCCGACGTCGTCGTCTCTACGGACGAATATGTGGCAGGCCCCGGCGATGTGCTGATTCCGACCGCACAGTTGCGCGGCCTGATGGTGGCCACGGCGCTGGAGCCTGCCTCGATGCACGGTCTGATGCACTATGCGCAGTTCGGCGCACTGGCCGAGCGCGGACCCTATCCCGTTCTCAGAGTGATGCCCGCAGCGGCAGGGCCAATTGCAGCTTCAGGGGCTGCTG
>JBGTIC010000308.1:0-1552 GCA_041745895.1 Gammaproteobacteria bacterium | reverse complement strand
GCCGAAGGCGAAGACGACGACGATGCCGCCGGCCAGCGTCCCCCGCGCCGGCCCCTGCCGCCGCTGGCCATCGCAGGCACCGAGGGCATGGTGGTGACCTATGCCCGCTGCTGCTTTCCCATTCCCGGCGACGACATCATGGGCCACCTCTCGGCAGGTCGCGGCGTGGTCATCCACCGCAACAGCTGCGGCAATCTGGCCGAGTTCCGCAAGCAGCCCAACAAGTGGATCTCCGTGGCCTGGAAGAACCAGGTCAGCGGGGATTTCAACGTCGAAGTCATTGTCGACGTGATCAACCGCGTGGGTGTGCTGGCCGCGGTGGCCAGCAACATCGCCGGCACACGCACAAACATCGAGCACGTCTCCGTCGTGGAACGCGACGGCGATGTGTCCGCCCTGGTGTTCATGCTCCAGGTGGGCGATCGCATCCATCTGGCACGCGTGATTCGCAGCATCCGCGCCATGCCCGATGTGCTGAAGGTCAGCCGCAGCGCAGGGCGGGCCCGTCATCGTGGCGGTGCTGCCCGGGATGAAGCCGAATGAGCCGACCGCGCCAGTTCTGACCATCGACACTACGAAAGGACCCAAGCCGACATGCGCCAGATCATCACCACCGCCGACGCCCCCGCCGCTGTAGGCACGTACAGCCAGGCGGTCAAGGTGGGCGACACAGTCTATCTCTCCGGACAGATCCCGCTGGATCCGGCCACGATGCAGCTGATAGAAAGCAATCCCGAGGACATGATCAGGCGCGTATTCGACAACCTGGCGGCGGTGTGCAAGGCCGCCGGCGGCAACCTCTCCGACATCGTCAAGCTCAACGTCTTTCTGGTCGATCTGGGCTGGTTTGGCCAGGTCAACGAGATCATGGCGCAGTATTTCCAGGCGCCCTATCCGGCCCGTGCGGCCGTGGGAGTGGCCAGTCTGCCCAAGGGCGCGCAGGTCGAAATGGAGGCCGTCATGGTACTGGGCAGCAGCCAAGGCGGATGACCGATGGCGGTCTGAGCCAGCCGGTGACGGCCCTGCGTGGCGTCGGGCCGCAGCTGGCACAGCACCTTGCCAGACTGGGTGTCGAGCGCGTGGTCGACCTGCTGTTCGTGCTCCCGCTGCGCTACGAGGATCGCACTCGAATCACACCCATCGGCAGTCTTCAACCGGGCATGCGCGCGGTGATCGAGGGCGAGATTCAGCTGGTGGAGACCGTGCTCAGGCGTCGGCGGCAACTGCTGCTGCGCCTGTCCGACGGCACAGGCAGCGTGCTGCTGCGCTTTTTCCATTTTTCCGGCCAGCAGGCCGCAGCCTTGCAGCGCGGCACGCGGCTGCGCCTGTACGGAGAGCTGCGTCGCGGTTCTGCGGGACTCGAGATCGTGCACCCGGAGTACCGCAGCGTGCGCGCCGGGGAGCCGCTGGTCGATGATCGGCTCACGCCGATCTATCCGTTGACGCAAGGAATCACCCAGGGGCGCCTGCGCACGCTGGTCGACGAGGCGCTGCGGCGCCTGCGAACCACGCCACCCGAAGACCTGCTGGCGCCAGTGCTCGACACCTCGCT
>JBGTIC010000307.1:0-1879 GCA_041745895.1 Gammaproteobacteria bacterium | reverse complement strand
TGGTGTTGACGGGTGTACTGCCGATCGACCAGGCCTTTACCGGCTTTTCCCACCCGGCGGTCATCACCGTGGCCGCGGTGCTGATGATCAGCCGCGCACTGCAAAATGCGGGCATTGTCGATGTCGTGATTCGTGTGCTGGCACCGTTCAAGGGGCGCGTGAATCTTCAGCTCATCGCCCAGACCCTGGTGGTGGCTGTGCTCTCGGCTTTCATGAACAACATCGGGGCGATGGCGCTGATGCTCCCCGTGGCCCTGCGCAATGCCTATCGCGAAGGCTACTCGCCTGCCAAGGCGCTGATGCCGCTGGCCTTCGGTTCCATCCTCGGCGGCATGGTGACACTGATCGGCACGCCTCCGAACATCATCATCTCGACGTTTCGCGCCGAGGCCATGGGCGAGGGCTTCTCGATGTTCGCGTTCACCCCGGTCGGCGGCGCGGTCGCGGCGCTGGGTGTGCTGTTCGTGGCCGTCGTGGGCTGGCGGCTCATTCCCGCTGAGCGAGTGGAGGGCGACAGCCGCGAAACGCTGTTTGACATGACCGATTACATTACTGAACTGCGCGTGCCGGAGGGATCGAAGATCTCCGGCAAGAGCATCGACGAGATCGAGAATCTCGTCGACGACGACGCGGTCATCGTCGGCTGGGTGCGTGGCGAGTCCCGGCGGCTGGTACCACAGGGCTACGAGCAGGTGGGCGACGGCGATCTGTTGATCGTCGAGGCCGATCCTGCGGCCCTCAAGGAGCTGATCAGTACCACGGACCTGCTGCTGGAGGAGGAACACGAGTTCAGTCGCGAAGACCTGCGTTCCGACGAGGTGGTGATCTACGAGGCGATCGTAGGTACCGCCTCGTCGATGCGCGGAAAAACCCCTGCGACACTGCGTCTGCGCACGCGTCACGGACTGAACCTGCTGGCCGTCGCTCGTCAGGGGCGCAAAGTGAAACGCAGGCTCAGCCACGTCAGGTTTCAGCCGGGCGACGTGTTGCTGTTGCAGGGTCCACAGGAGCGTGTCCAGACGGCACTGAGCGAGTTCGCTCTGATGCCGCTGGCAGAACGTGACATCAACATCAGTCGGCCGCGTCACCTGATGGTGTCTGCCGGTATTTTCATTGCAGCGATCATCAGCGTGGTCGCCGGGCTGCTGCCGGCGCACATCGCCTTTGTCGCCGCGGTGGCGGCGCTGGCGCTGCTCAATGTGATCAAGCGCGACGAGCTCTACACCTCGGTCGACTGGCCGGTCATCGTGCTGCTGGGCGCAATGATTCCAGTGGGTACCGCGCTGGAGCTGACCGGCGGCACGGCGCTGCTGGCCGACGGCATGATGCGGCTGACAGGCAATATGGGCGCGGTGTGGGTGCTGGTCATCCTGATGGTCGGCACGATGTTTCTCTCAGACATCATCAACAACAATGCCACGGCCGTGTTGATGGCGCCGTTGGCCCTTGATCTGGCCGGACGGATGCAGGTCAATCCCGATCCGCTGCTGATGGCTGTGGCAATAGGCGCCTCCTGTGCGTTCCTCACGCCGATCGGTCATCAGTCAAATACGCTCGTGTTCGAACCGGGTGGCTACAAGTTCAGTGACTACTGGCGCATGGGGCTGCCGCTGGAGCTGCTGATCGTCGTGATCTCGGTGCCGCTGCTGATGGTCGTCTTTCCGCTCTGAGCACAGGCTACAATTGCCAGCCCGCATGGTGGCAGCAAAGCGAGGAAGGCCTGATGGCAAAGCTGGCGTTCATTGGCCTGGGCGTCATGGGTGCGCCGATGGCTGCGCATCTGGCGGCGGCGGGCCATGCGCTTTGCGTATACAACCGCAGCGCTGAGCGCGCGCGGGCCTGGGTGGCCAGTCACGGTGGTGTATGCGTGGCCACGCCG
>JBGTIC010000306.1:0-4248 GCA_041745895.1 Gammaproteobacteria bacterium | reverse complement strand
GTCGTCAGCAGCGCGAGCAGCGCCACCCTGATGTTGATCAGCAGCAGGGCATGGGCCTGCATCTGCCCCGCGAGCGCTCCGATCACCAGCCAGCCGCTTGAGATCAGCAGCAGCACCGGGCCGACCGCCCGCAGCGCGCGTCCGCACAGGCGTGTTCTTCCTGAGCCGGAGATCAGCAGCACCAGCACGACGGCAGCGAGCAGCGTGGGTACATGGTGAACCAGCGTGATCACCACCACGCCTGCCAGCCACGCCAGCAATCGGTTGCGGTGAGGCGTATGCGCTGGGCGTGCGCTCATTGCGCGGGTACAAGCCAGCGGCGGCGCTGCGCATGTCGCCACACCAGCAGCGTCAGCGCCGCTTCAGCCGCCGCGATGATCGCATGCGGGAGCAGAATCGCCGGCAGCGTGATCATCGGACCGAACGGAAAATAGCGCGGCGTGCCGTCTGCTGCCTGTGCGATCAAGGGCTGAACGCCGAGCACGAGTGCGACGATCGTCGCCGACACCATCACGGACAGCCACACCGCACCAATCACCGCGAAGGCGGGATGGATGCCGTCGAGCAGGCGATACAGCAGCACCGCAGTCCAGCTGCCCACCAGGCCCATGGCCAGCGAATTGACCGGCAGTGAGGTGATGCCCCCGGCACCCAGCACCAGCGCCTGCAGCAGCAGCACCAGCGTGTAGGCCAGAAAGGCGGTGTTGGCGCCGAAACACAGGGCGAGCAGTGCGACGCCCAGCGCGTGCCCCGAGGTGCCGCCGGGCAGCGGCAGCATCACTGTGGAGAGCAGGAAGGCCAGGGCGGTGAACACCGCCAGGCGTGGAAGTGCTTCATCGCCAACGTTCGCGCTGAACTGCCGGCCCGCCCACCACCACAGCGGTACGGCCACGGCAAAGGCGGGCAGGTAGGTCTGCGGGGAGATCAGCCCGTCGGGGATGTGCATGTCAGGCTTGTTTGCCTGCACTGCGACGCAGCCGCCACAAGGCCAGCAGTCCGAAGATGCCGAGCACGTACCCCAGGCCGACGCTTACACGTTGCCACCAGGACGTCGGCGGCGCCAGCGACGCAGCGCTGGCCGACAGATCCGCTTCGACGTCGATGCGTGCGTCCACGCCATGCCCGTCTGCTGTGATGATCGCAACGCGCCACTCGCCGGGCCGGTCTGGACGAAACGTCACCTCGCCGCGCGCATTGACACGGCCGGCCTGGTGCGCGCCTGTGCCCTGCGGAGCGAACACCTCGTAGGGCTGAAACTGCGCTGCGCCGTTGTCGGGGAAGTACAGCTGCACCGTGATCGCCGGCCCCTCGGTCACGCGGTAGCGCAGCGCGTGCGCATGGGCGCTGCCGACCGTAGCGAGCAGCATGACAGCGGCCGCCAGCAACGTGACAATCGCCAGCGTCGCGTTCCATGCCTGTTCATCGCAGATCTCGAGGTCGGCCTCGCGACGCGAGGTATTGCGCCCGCTCTGGGCGGTGCGACTCCAGTCGCGTGCTCGGGTCATGCGAGGGATCCTTCAGTGGAGACGGGTCTGGCCGGGTGCGAGATATGAGAATTTTTTCATATTTCATATCGCACGGCCAGCGTGGCGATGCCGATGATGCCGTGCTCAGCCGTCGTCGCGTTCGTGCGGCGCGGTGGCTGGCGACCCGGTGAGCGGAATCCGGTGCAGACGCCCGTGCTGGATCCCCGGCCGCGCCATCACCGATTCGCCGAAGCTCAGCACGTCGGTGGCGCTGCCGCGAAGCAGCGCGGCCTCCACGCAGGTGGCGTGATCCACGTGCATGTGCAGCGTGGTGACCGTCAGCGAGTGGTGCTCGTGGTGGGTCGCGGTCAGCCGTTTGCTCAGTTCGCGCTCGTGGTGGTCGTAGAGATAACTCAGCACGCCGATGCAGCCACTCTCCGGGGATTTCTCCAGGCGCTCACGTGTCAGTGCGTCGCGGATCAGATCGCGTACGGCTTCGGAGCGGTTGCCGTAGCCCTGGCGCTCCAGATAGGCGGAAAACTCAGCCGCCAGAGCGGGCTCCAGAGATACCGTGAATCGGTCGGTCATGGGCGTTTCCCGAATTACTGGCAAGCATTGTCCAAGCAGCCATTCTCGCTCACGCTATGCTCACGTCAACCGCAGCTGCGCACCCGCGCCTGCAGTTCCCCGAAGCTGACCCGGAGAGACCGAAGTCTTGAGCGCCCCGTCATCGCGTGCCCGTTCCCGCCGGAAAGCGCCTGAAAGGCGACGCCGTACGGCGTGGCGCTGGGTTCTGGCGGTGCTGCTGGCACCTGTCCTGGTCGTACTCGTCGGCATTGCGGCATTACGCTGGCTGCCACCGCCCACCACGGCGTTCATGCTGGCCTCACCGACACAGCCGGTGCGCCATGACTGGGTGGGTTGGGAGACTCTGCCTGCCTCCCTGAAGCTGGCCGCGGTCGCCGCCGAAGATCAGCGCTTTCTGAGTCATCGCGGTTTCGACACCATCGAGCTGCGCCGGGTGCTGACGACCGATGGGTTGTCACCCACGCGTGGTGCATCGACCCTGAGCCAGCAGGTCGCCAAGAACCTGTTCCTGTGGCCGGGTGGCGGGCTGTTCCGCAAGGGCCTGGAGGCAGGCATCACGCTCGGCATAGAACTGCTCTGGCCGAAGCGCCGCATTCTCGAGGTCTATCTGAACATCGCGGAGTTTGCGCCTGGCGTCTATGGTGCCGAAGCTGCCGCGTGGCATCACTTCAACAAGCCCGCCGCCAGCTTGAGTCAGCGCGAAGCCGCGATGCTGGCGGCTGTGCTGCCCAGCCCGCGGCGTTACGACGCCTCGGCGGCCTCGCCCTACGTGCGTGAACGCGCTGACTGGATCCAGGGGCAGATGGGCGCGCTTGGGCCTGGCTGGCTCGCAGATCTCGACTAGCAGCCTCAGATCAGGCCGCCCGATGCAGCCTGTCGGGTGCGAAGGTCTGCGCCAACGGGCTGTCTGCGCCCTTTCCGGTGAGCAGATCCGCGGCAAGTGCGGAAAGTGCCGGCGAGGTCTGCAACCCCGCGCCACCCTGGCCGGCCAACCAGAAGAACCCGGGTGCCTCGCGGTCAAAGCCGACCACGGGGAGGCGGTCGGCGGCAAAGGTGCGCAGCCCCGCCCAGCGACTGGTCAGCCGCGATACGCTCAGGTTCGTTACTGCCTCGAACCGGTCGACGGCGATGGCCACATCGATTTCTTCGGGGCGTGCGTCCGTGGGCGCGCTGGGTGTTTCGTCGGCTGGCGAGAGCAGCAGGCCGCCGGCCTCGCCGACGAAATAGAAAGTCTCGGCCACGCATTTGACGAATGGCCATTCGCGGGCATCGATACCGTCGGGCAGGTTGAACGTGACCACGCTGCGTCGCATCGCCGTCAGCCCGGCAGGGGCGACGCCGCAGCGCGTTGCCAGCTCGTCGGCCCATGCGCCAGCGGCGTTGACGATGACCGGCGCTGAGTATTCACCCCGTGCGGTGACGACATGCCATCGCCGATCCTCGAAGCTTGCCTGAACGACTGGCGCATTGGCGATGACCTGGCCGCCGTGCCGCCGCAATGCGCCCAGATAACCCTGCAGCAACGCGTTGCCGTCGATGCGGTAGCCCTCGGGATCGAAGACGCCGGCCGAGAGCGCGTCTGTACCTGTTCGCAGGATCGGTACATGGTGCTTCAGCTGTTCGGCATCGAGCAGTTGCGGCTTTGCTTCCAGGGCCTGGAGATCGTGCAGGCAGGCCATCAGGTCGGTGTGCTGATCAGCGCGGGCTACGGTCAGCGATGGCGCCGGCGAGAGCAGCGGTGTGGCGCAGAACCCCTCGGGCGGTGACAGGAAGAACGGCAGACTCAGGCGGGTGAGCCGGCGCATGGGTTCGCGTCCGACACTCAGGTTGAGATGCGTGGCCGAACGGCCGCTGGCGTGGTAGCCGGGGGCGCTCTCCATCTCCAGCACGATGACATGAGCCAGCGGCGCCAGCTGCCATGCCAGGGAGGCGCCGGCGATGCCGCCGCCAATGATCAGGATGTCGCATTGCTGCATTGCGGTCGCCTGCGCTCGGGTCACGTGACGGCCGGCGGATGCGCGGTTAGAGTTGCACGCTCCCCCGACCGGAGTTGTGTATCTTGACTGTCGAGTCTAAGCCCTCGGGTGGCGGTGGTCATACCCGCCGCGCACAGCCGGCGGGGCGTGCACGCCGGTCGGCGATGCGAATGCTCTGGCTGGGCATTGCGGCGGGGTTGTTGACTGCCTGCGGCAAC
>JBGTIC010000305.1:0-2422 GCA_041745895.1 Gammaproteobacteria bacterium | reverse complement strand
CGAGCGCTTCGAGCAGGGACTGCCCGCGCGGGTGCAGCTGGTGCAGGACCAGTCCGCGCAGCGCGGAGCACGCAACGTGAGTCGCGCGCGCAGCGTGATCAATGCCTACAGCGGCCAGATGCGCGCCATGCGTCTGCAGGCCCGCGGCGTGAACCCGCAGCTGCTCCAGCCCATCGTCATCGACGAGATCGATGTGTCCACCGCCACGGGCCGGGCGTCACTGCTGCTGGGCATGATGACCTACTTCCTGCTGGCAGCGATGCTGATGGGCGGCCTGTACCTGTCCATCGATGCCACCGCGGGTGAGCGCGAACGCGGCAGTCTCGAACCGCTGCTGACGTTGCCGGTGTCGCGCAGCACGCTGCTGCTGGGCAAGATCGCCGCGACCTGCTGTTACATGCTGCTGTCGCTGGCGATCACGCTGCTGGCCTTCAGCATCGCGCTGTCGTTCGTGTCACTCGAGGCGCTGGGCATGAGCGCGAACTTCGGGCCCCGCGTAATGCTGCTGGGCTTCGTCCTGATGGCGCCCTTCGTGTTGCTCGGGGCGGCACTGATGACGCTGGTCGCCTCGTTCACGAAAACCTACAAAGAAGCCCAGACTTACGTCAGCGTGCTCCTGGTCGTGCCCACGCTGCCGATCCTGTTTGCCGCTTTCCTGTCGGTCAAGCCGACGGCCGTGCTGATGACCATCCCCAGCCTGAGCCAGCACCTGCTGATGACGGCAGTGATCCGCAACGAACCCATCGAGATGAATTTTGTCGTGATCTCGGTGGTCAGCACGCTCTTACTTGGTGCGCTGGTCACCTGGCTGGCCACTCTTTTCTACCGGCGCGAGGGACTGATGGGCTGATCGGCGGCGCCGTCCCGACCCACGGCGGCGGGAAGGGTCACAGGCCCTGGATTGGCCGCCAGAAGATTGCCAGCAGCACCAGCCCCAGCACGATGCGGTAGACCACGAACGGCTGCATGCCGATACGCCGGATGAAGGCGAGGAAATAATGTATGCACAGGTAGGCGCTGATGCCGGAGGCCAGCGTCGCTGCGCCCAGCAGCAGCCAGTCGACATCGGCGGCCACGGCGATCAGTGAGCGCGTCTCCAGCGCCCCGGCCAGAAAGATCACCGGGATCGACAGCAGGAACGAAAACCGCGACGCGCCCTCGCGGCTCATGCCGACGAACAGCGCCGCCGTCATCGTGATGCCCGAGCGCGAGGTTCCGGGGATCAGCGCCAGCGCCTGGGCCAGTGCAATCACCAGCACCTCGCGCCAACCGATCTGATACTCGCTGCGATCGCCCTGCCTGCGCCAGTCCGCCCAGCCCAGCAGCAGGCCAAAGCCGATCAGAGAGCTTGCCAGCACCAGAGGCGAGCGCAGAAACAACTCCACCTGGTCGCGAAAGATCAGGCCGGCCAGACCCACCGGGATCGTGGCCAGGCCGACCGCCCAGGCCAGCCGCGCATCCGCGGTCAGGCCGCGACCGCGCAGCGAGCCGAACCAGTCCACCGTCATCGCGCCCAGCTCGCGTCGAAAATACCAGACCACCGCGGCGAGGCTGCCGATATGCAAGGCCACGTCGAAGGCCAGCCCCTGGTCTTCCCAGCCCGTGAGAACCGGCACCAGAATCAGGTGCGCAGCACTGGAGACCGGCAGGAATTCGGTGATTCCCTGCACGATCGCCAGAATGATTGCCTGCAGCCATTCCATGGGCTGGGCATTGTAGGCAGGCCCGATGCGCTCCGACAGGGCCCAGGTCGCGAATCCTCCGGTGCCGGCGCTGCTAGAATTGCCCCATCGATCGCCCAGCCGAGCAGCGGTAACCATCATGGATCAGGTGAAACCCGACTTCGACGTCATCGTCGTGGGTGCAGGTCACGCCGGCACCGAGGCCGCGCTTGCCTCCGCGCGCATGGGTGCGCGCACGCTGCTGCTGACCCAGAACCTCGACACATTGGGCCAGATGAGCTGCAACCCGGCCATCGGCGGCATCGGCAAGGGGCATCTTGCACGCGAGATCGATGCACTGGGCGGCATCATGGCACGCGCCGCCGATGCCGCCGGCATCCAGTTCCGCACGCTCAATGCCAGCAAGGGCCCGGCGGTGCGCGCGACCCGCGCGCAGGCCGACCGGCTGCTTTACAAGAACGCCGTACGCAGCGCCCTGGAATCACAGCCGGGGCTCGAGCTGTTTCAGCAGGGCGTCGAGGATCTGATCATCGAACGTGGTCGCGCCGTGGGCGTGGTCACGCAGATGGGACTTGAGTTTCGCGCAGCCGCGGTCGTGCTGACGGTCGGTACCTTTCTGGGCGGTCGCATCCACATCGGCGAATCCCAGTATGCCGGCGGTCGCGCGGGTGATGCGCCGTCCAATCCGCTGGCGGCACGCCTGCGGGCGCTGCCGTTTCGCGTCGGTCGCCTGAAGACGG
>JBGTIC010000304.1:0-1775 GCA_041745895.1 Gammaproteobacteria bacterium | reverse complement strand
GTCCACGCCGGACAGGCGCACCTCGACATCCTCCCACGCGGCATCGAGCTCCTCGGCCAGCATCATCGGCAGCGCGGTCTTCACGCCCTGGCCGGCTTCGGGTTGGGTGGCATAGATCAGGATGCCGGTGGCGGAGATCTGCAGATAGGCACTCGGCGAGAACGCCGCGTTACCCGCATCGGTTGGCGCACGGCCATCACCGCGTGTATCGCTGAATGAGAACTGCAGCATGAGGCCGCCGCCCGCAAGTCCCGTGAGACGCAGGAAGTCGCGCCGCGCCAGCCGTGTCGTCAGCAGCTGCCCCGCAGGCGCTGGCGTCAAATCGTGCGCGATGTCGTCAAGGCCGCGTCGGGTGAAGCCGCTGTGCACGTGCGCGCTCATGCCGCTGCTCCGTTTGCGCTCGCCCGGGCGGCGGCATGAATCGCCTTGCGAATGCGCACGTAAGTGCCGCAGCGGCAGATGTTGCCGGCCATCGCCGTGTCGATATCAGCATCGCTGGGGGCTGGATTGCGGGCCAGTAGGGCGGCGGCGCTCATCAGCTGCCCGGTCTGGCAGTAGCCGCACTGGGCCACGTCATGATCGATCCACGCCTGTTGCAGGGCGTGCAGGGTTCCGTCCGCCGAGGCCAGGCCCTCGATGGTGGTGATCGCCTGGCCTGCCACTGCGCTTGCCGGAACGCTGCAGGCGCGTATCGGTGTACCCGCGACATGTACGGTACAGGCCCCGCACTGGGCGATGCCGCAACCAAAGCGGGTGCCGACCAGACCCAGGCGATCTCGCAGCACCCACAGCAGCGGCATGTCTGTCGGGACGTCGGCGACCTCGTGGGTCCGGCCATTGATGTTGAGTTCGAGCGTGGACATGCGGACGGCTCCATAGGCGGGTGACCCCATGATATAGAAACACGGGCCGGCCGCCACACCCGTCGATCGTGTGCTTGCAGGGGTCATACAAGCCTGTCAGCCTCGCAGTTGCTGAAAGCCCGGCGAGATGTTCGATGCCCTCAGACGTGCCTGTCATTTACGTCGTCGGTTCGATCAACGTCGACCATGTCTACCGCGTTGCCCACCTGCCGGTCGCCGGCGAGACGCTTGCGGCGCAGGGTTATTTGCGCACGCTAGGGGGCAAGGGTGCCAATCAGGCCATCGCGGCCGCGCGCGCAGGTGCGCGTGTGTCGATGATTGGCGCAATTGGCGAAGACGGTCGCTGGACCCGCGATGCCCTGGCGACAGAAAGCATCACGGTGACCGGTATCAGCGAAGTCGATAGTCCCACCGGCCATGCGCGCATCGAAGTCGATGCCCAGGGGGAGAATCGCATCATCATCCACGGCGGGGCGAACCGGTGCCTGGCTTTGCATCAGATTCGCGATGCGCTGGCCACCGGGCGCCGCGGCGACTGGCTGTTGTTGCAGAACGAGACCAACCTCGTGGCCGAGGCTGCAGCGCTTGGCAAGTCGCTGGGTATGCAGGTGGCCTACAGCGCGGCACCCTTCGAGGTGCATGCCGTGACCGCGGTACTCGAGTTCGTGGATCTGATCGCGGTCAATGAACTGGAGGCCGACCAGCTTGCTGAACACCTGGGGCGGGACATGGCTGACCTGCCGGTTGCGCTGCGCCTGGTGACCCGCGGGGCCCGCGGAGCGCGGCTTCATGAGCGCAAGGCTGTCTACGATGTCGCCGCCCTCTGCGTGAATGTCGTGGATACCACCGGCGCCGGCGACGTGTTCGTCGCGCACATGCTTGCCGCGATGACACTGGGCTGCAGCGCTGAGC
>JBGTIC010000303.1:0-6313 GCA_041745895.1 Gammaproteobacteria bacterium | reverse complement strand
GCGTGCCGCGCTCGAGCGCATCGTGCTCGCGCGGCTTGAAGGCGGGCGGCGCTGGCTGACCGGCCTGGCCAGTGGTGACGGCGTACTGGCCCGCAGCTGGGGGATAGGACTGACCTCGCTGTGGGTGGCCGTGCTGCTCGTGGCCTACGTCCTGATCTATATGTTGTAGACGGCGGTGCCTGTGACCTGCGCCTCGTGGCGCTAGCGCAACAATGCTCGCGCGTGGCCGTCACTGTCGTGTCCCGTTGTCTCTGTATACAATTCTCCTTTACAAGCCCGCGAAGATGGGTTTGAATCTCCGCAGCCTGCTGCAGACCGCGCGAAATCAGGGATTGGCTCCGCGCGTTCAGCGGAATGTATACACGGGCGACGATTCGAGTCTTTACCCGGCCAGATCGGGTCATGGGTATGGCGGTCGGTAACCGGTTGGTGCCGTTAATCCAACAAATCCACAGGAGCCTTGATCCCATGAAAAGCCCCCGTTTCCATATCGGCTCCGCAGCCGTGCTCGGCACCGCGGCTTCAGCCCTGGTATTGCTCAGTGGGCCGACATTCGCCCAGACCGGCCAGGCTCGCGCGCTCGAAGAAATCGTCGTGACTGCGCGCAAGGCTGAGGAGTCGCTCCAGCAGGCGCCGATCTCGGTGACCGCGTTCACCGCCGAGGCCATCGCAAGCCAGGGCATCGTGGATGTGGACGCGCTCTCACGACTCACACCAGGGTTATCGTTCTCACAGGCTTTCGGCCGCTCGACCGATCGCCCCGTCATTCGTGGCCAGTCCAATGTGCTCGCCCGCGTGCAGTTCGGCGTCGAGTCCGGCACCGCGTACTTCCTCGACGGGGTCTATTACAATGGCGATATCCAGTCGCTGGACTTCAACTCGCTGCAGCGCGTGGAAGTTATAAAGGGCCCGCAGAGCGCGCTGTATGGGCGCAATACCTACGCAGGCGCGATCAACTTCATCACCCAGGATCCGACTAACGAGTTTCAGGGCGCCGTGAAGGCCTTGGGTGCACGGCACGACGAATACGAGTTCGCGGGCTCGATCGCCGGGCCGATCGTCCAGGATAAGCTGTATTTCCGCGCCGGTGGCCGCTACTTCGAGTACGCAGGTGAGCATGTCAACACGCTGACCGACCGACTGGTCGGCTCCGAGCGTACGGTGTCGCTCAACGGGGCGCTGATCTGGGAGCTGACCAACGATTTCAGTGCCCGCCTGTCGATGCTCTACAGCAAGGATCGTGACGGTCCCCTGCCGCTGTTTTTGACTGGATCCGAGGCGAACAACTGCGCACCCGGCTGGCGTTCCGGCGCATTCCGCCGACAGCTCGCGTTTCTGCCGGTGACCCCTTTCATCAACAGCGACAACGAAAACCAGTATTTCTGCGGCGCCCTGCAGCCGGGGGTGGTCGCGCTGAACACCGAGCCGCTGAATCTGCCCGCGCCTACCGGCATGACCGGGGCCGGGCCGTTTCCGATCTTCGGCACCATCGCGCCGATCGGTGAGCGTGACGGCACCGCCTTCGACGGCATATTCAAGGAAGAGATTTTCAACAGCCTGATCCTGGACTGGGATATCGGCGGTACGGGTTGGGTGGCTACATCGCAGACCGGGCGACGCACCATGAACCGCAGGTTCGGTACCGATTCGGATCATTCGGATGCGTTTGCCATCGGTGCGGTGTTCGCCCCGTTCCCGTCGCCGACCGCCAACATTGTCGGCTACGCGCCGGGCGAGCCGCTGTTCGCCAATACCACATTCAGCGAGACGCTCGAATGGTCGCAGGAAGTCCGGCTGGCCTCACCGCAGGATCGTCAGCTCAGGTTCCTGACCGGTGTGTTCTACTACGATTTCAACTCCCCGGCCACGAACCTGACGTTCAATGACCCCGTGCGCGGGGAGATTGGCACGACGACCGGACGCAACACCGATATCATCCGCAATCGAGCTGTGTTCGGTCTGGTCGCCTATGACATCAACGACCAGTGGACGATCACCGGTGAGCTGCGCTACCAGAAGGAAACCAAGAAGCGCATCGAAGACAGGCGCACACCACCGGCGGCAGGCGGCCAGGTGTTCGAGTCATTCCTCGGTGCCGCGGATTTCACCTCGACCACACCCCGGCTGACCGTCGACTATCAGATGAACGACGAGGTGATGCTGTTTTTCACTTACGCCAAGGGCGCCAAGCCCGGTGGCATCAACGGCTCTCTGGGTACCGGCATCGGTATCCCGACCTACGACCAGGAGCGCTCCGACAACTTCGAGCTGGGCATGAAGAGCTACTGGTTTGATCGTCGACTGCGTGCCAACGTCTCGCTGTATCTCATCGATGCCAAGGACGTCCAGCTCACGACCGCCATTCCGGACCCGGGTGGCAGTGCGATCAACTCGGTGGCGACCAATCAGGGCGAGACTGAAACGCTCGGTCTTGAACTCGAACTTCAGGCCCTGCTGACGGACAATTTGACGGTGTCCTTCGGCTACGCACTGGCTGACTCCGAGTTCACCAAGGGCTGTGATGATTTCCAGTACACGCTCAATACCGGCGGTCTGCTCATTCCCGGCGGGTTTGACGGCCCGGAGTGCAGCATCAAGGGTAACCAGACCCCGCTGGGTTCCAAGCACCAGGCCAACCTGAGTCTCGATTATCGTATTCAGCTGGCCGGCGGCCTGGAGTTTTTTGCGGTGCCCTCAGTGACCTATGAGAGCAAGAAGTTCATCCAGGTGCACAATCTGGCGTACGCACCGGCGGCGACGATCACCAATCTCCGCATAGGCCTGCGCAGCGACGATGGCTGGCAGGTGACGGCATTCGCCCGCAATCTGTTCGATGAAGATGCCATTCCGCTGGCCACGCGCTGGTTCGACCTGCGTAATGGCTTTTCGACGACTGCGGACGTGCCAGCCGCCCAGCTTGCCTCACAAGGGTGTAATATCAACTCCGGCAGCTGCATTGACGCAGGACTTCCTCGTTCGTTCTTCGGCGCCCTGCGCAAGGGTCGAACCTACGGGCTGGAATTCCGCTACAATTTCTAACAACGAGTCCGGTTAACGGACCGCTAGGGCGGGCAGCGATGCCCGCCCTTTTTTTATCTGCTGCGGTACTGTCAGAACATGCCCGCACCGGCGAGATGCGCTACAGTTATCGTTCAATTCAAAAAAAATCCGGATATGTCAGGGATAACGTCAAGGGGACGACATGGAGACCAGCACCAAGACGGCCAGGGAGATCTACCAGGAAGTGAAGGCCAACCCGGCGCGGGCGCGCTTCGGTTTCGGCACGCGGCCGGCCCTGGTGAACATAGATCTGCAGAAGGCCTACACGGCCGTGGGCAAGTTCAAGACGGCGTATGAGACCGATCCTCGTCAGCTGGAGTATGTCGACCGGCTGGCGGCGATGTTCCGCGAGCGCAATCTGCCCGTGATCTGGACCTATGTGGCCTACATGGAGTCGGCCGATGATGCCGGCGTATGGGGGACACGCACGAACACCCCGGATTCACTGCAGAATATCAAGCACGGCTCCGAGCGTTCGCAGTTCGATGACCGGCTGAACATCGATCGAAGCCGCGATGTGATCATGCACAAGCGCATGCCTTCACCATTCCACGAGACCCACCTGCAATCCCTGCTTGTCTGGCACCGCATCGATACCGTTGTGCTGACTGGCGGCTCGACCTCCGGATGCATCCGCGCCGCCGGCGTGGACAGTCTGAGTCATGGTTATCGCACGATCGTGCCTGAGGAGTGCGTGGCCGACAAACACGAAAGCTATCACTTCGCCAGTCTCACCGATCTGCAGCTCAAGTACGCCGATGTCGTCAGCGTGCAGGAGGTGTTCGACTATCTCGAAGCCATCAAAGCGGAGTGAGTGCGATGATGCGTGATCCCAAGCTCTACGAGTTCTGGCCCTACGTCGATCGCCCGAAGATCACCTGGCCCAACGGTGCGCGTATCGCCTTCTGGGTGGCACCGAACATCGAGTACTACGAGCTCGACCCGCCGTCCAATCCCCAGCGCACGCCCTGGGCAAGACCCAATCCGGATGTGCTGCACTACGCACAGCGCGATTATGGGAATCGCGTAGGCCACTGGCGGATGATGGAGGCAATGGACAAATATGGCGTGCGCGGCAGCATCTCGCTGTCGGTGGCGCTGTGCCAGCATCATCCGGAAATCATCGCGGCTTGCGTCGAGCGCGACTGGGAGTTTTTCTCCCACGGCATCTACAACACGCGTTACTGCTACGGCATGGACGAGGCCCAGGAACGCGCCATCATCGAGGACTCGATCAATACCGTGAAAGTTGCCACCGGCCAGCGCATTCACGGTTGGCTTGCGCCGGCGCTCACACACACCGAGCGCACCTTCGACCTGCTGGCCGAGTATGGCTTCAAGTACACTTGCGACCTGTTCCAGGATGATCAGCCTCAGCCCATCCACGTCAAGCAGGGGCGGCTGATCTCGATGCCCTATTCACTCGAAGTCAACGATGTCATCGCTTACAACAGCTATCTGATGAGTCCGCGGCGCTACGGCGACGTACTGAAGATGCAGTTCGACCAGCTCTACGAGGAGGGCGCAGAATCCGGCACGGTGATGTGCATTCCGCTGCATGCCTACCTTGTGGGTCATCCGCATCGCGTAGGCCCTTTCGCCGATGCACTGAAGTACATCACCAGCCATGAGGATGTCTGGGTTACCACGGCGCGCGAGATCGCCGACTATTACTATGCAAATTTCTATGCTGGGATCTGCAAGCAGCTTGGCATGACCCCCGGGGAGGCGCGCGCATGAGTCTGCCGGCCGATTACCTGAAATATCCATGGCGCCGCCACGGCATGGACCATGATCGCTACGCGTTTTCAAACCTGTTTGAGCGCCCGCCCGTGGCCTGGCCGAACGGCGCGAAAGTGGCACTGTGGGTCGTACCCGCGCTGGAGTTCTTCCCGCTCAATCCTGCTGGCAAGCCCTTCAAGGCGCCGGGGAGCATGGCCACCCCGTATCCGGACTTTCGTCATTACACCACCCGTGACTACGGCAATCGCGTGGGCATCTATCGCATTTTCCGCGTGCTCGATGAGCTGAAGATTCCGGCGTCGGTGGCGATCAATTCTGCGGTCGCGGAACGCTATCCTGCCCTGCTGCAGGAAGTCACACGACGCGACTGGGAAGTCATCGCCCATGGCGTGGACATGGATGTGCTGCACTATGGTGGTCTCGCCGAGGCCGAAGAGACGCGTCAAGTGGCAGTTGCCGTAGAAGCGCTGCGCAAGGCTTCCGGTCAGCCGGTGACAGGCTGGCTGTCGCCGGCAAAATGCCAGTCCTTCGCAACGCCGGATCTGCTCGCAGCCCAGGGGATTGAGTATGTCTGCGACTGGGTCAACGACGACATGCCGTATGCAATGAGCACTGCGAGGGGCACCCTGCATTCGATGCCGCACAGCACGGAGCTCTCCGATCGCCAGATCCTGATCGACTACCATTTCTCCGAGGACGAATACGTCGAGCAGGTGTGCGATGCCTTCGACTGCCTGTATGCGGAAGCCGGCGACTACGGGGGTCGTGTGCTGAGTCTGCCAGTAATCCCATACATCACCGGTCTGCCGTATCGCATCCGCGCATTTCGTCGCGCGGTGGAATACGTGCTGGGCCACGAAGGCGTCTGGGCCGCCAAGGGCAGCGATATTCTCGCGGCGTGGAAGAAGGCCCAGGCGTGATGATCATGCCAATCAACGGCCCGGCCAGGGCAGGAGAAAAATATGAAAGCGTTCGGCTGCCTGCTGGTGATGGCGGGACTCTGGTGTTTGATGGGGCAGGTCATGGCTGATTCCGGTGCCCCGATCCGCTATCCGATTCCCGGTGCGGACTTTCCGATCGCACAGGCGGTGGAGATTCCGCCGGGCAACAGTCTGGTCTATGTCAGCGGGCAGGTGCCCACGCTGATCAATCCCGAGGCCGATCGTGCCAGCGTTGCAGCCTGGGGCGACACGCGGGTGCAGACCACCAACGTCCTTGTGCGCATCAAGGAAATCCTCGAGCGACTCGAACTGGGCATGGACGATGTGGTCAAGATGCAGGTTTTTCTCGTGGGGGATCCGGCGCTCGAGGGACGCATGGACTTCCGCGGCTTCATGCAGGCCTACAGCGAGTTCTTCGGCACCGAGGAGCAGCCGAATCTGCCGGCGCGCTCGGTGATGGAAGTGGCCGCACTGGTCAATCCAGGCTGGCTGGTCGAGATCGAGGTGGTTGCGGTCCGACAGCCGGGTCAGGTTCGTTCAGCGGCGCATCCCCACGACGGCGCCGGCGG
>JBGTIC010000302.1:0-5114 GCA_041745895.1 Gammaproteobacteria bacterium | reverse complement strand
TGCCGCCGCTGCGGCGCCGACGGCCGCGGTGAACTTGTTCGTCCAAGCCTCCTCGACAGACAGCGCCATCGCGTAGGGCAGGAGGGCCTCGTAACGGCGCGCGTCCAGCGGGGGCGGTGCGCCGCCTTCCTCGGGGCCGCGCAGGCTCTTGAGCTCATCACGCTCAGCGACGCTGAGGTAGAGCACCAGACCCTCGATGTGATCGAGCAGTCGGCGGCCTGCCGCAGTAGGTGCGCGCATCGCATTGGCGAACACGATGTTGATGACCACCAGCGCCACGGCGAGCAGCACAGGCACCAGCGCACCGCCGTCATGCACGCCCCGCGCGATGGCGAACACCACCAGGCTCAACACCACGCCCATCAGCAGCGTGCCGCCGTTGTGCACCACATAGTGGCGGTGATAGCGCGTGCCCAGCGCGCGGCTCTGGCGCGATCGCGCACGACTCAGAAGGCTTGCGTTCTTTGTCTCCAGTTCGACCTCCTTGCCTTCGGCAAACAGGGCGCTGAGCAGGGCGCCCTGCGGTGCCGGGAGATCGTTCGGAGCGCTCAGTTCGGTACGCGCCAGGCGCCAGCGCGTCTGGCGGTGCACCCGGTCGCGGTGGATGATCACCAGACCACGCACCGCCAGATCGACCACATCAGCGGCAAAACCTTGCGAGTCATGGCTGCCACGGCGCAGGTAGCGCAGGCCCGCAGGCGCGTAACCGGGTGGCGGGTCGTAGCGCGGGATGATGGTGCCCGCCGCCGGACCACGCCCGTAGCGCCACCATCGACGCAGGTAGAACGAGAGCACCGCCAGCACGCCGATCATTCCGACCAGCGCGCCTGCATTGTCACGCAGAAACCAGCGTGCCCGATCGCTGGCCTCAGGTTCCACGACGATGCCCTTCGGAAATTCGACGACGATCGTGAGCCCTTCGCGCGGCATCAAAGGCGCGGTTGTGACGAAGTTCGCCACCCCCGGCTCGCCGGTTTCCCCCCGTGCCGCAGTCTCCCGGGCGCCGAACGCACCGGTGTAGGCCGAGAGCGTGAGCCGCGTGGCGGCGATCGGCTCGGGCAGGCGGACCTGGGCGCTGGCCTGCTCGATGCTGAAGTCCCAGCCGTTGCCGGTGACATTCCAGTACAGCTCGTCGTGGTCTGCGAAAAAGCCCAGCTGGCGGCTGGTGCGATAACGGATGCGGTAACTGATCTCGGCGGGTACAGGCAGGAAGCTGTCATCGCCCGTGTTGATGCGCACGCCATTGCCGATCGACTCGGTGAATGACGGCTCGGCCCGGCCATCGCGCTGCACATCAAGCAGTTCGAAGTCGACGACGACGTTGTTGCCATACCAATCACGATAGCGGGTGGGGAAGTCGCGATAGATGCCGCGGCGGATGTTGCGCCCTTCGGCGCGCACGAGGATCGTTTCGGTGACCAGCAGGCCGCCATCGCGCGCAAGCTCGATATCGCTGTGAAAGGACAGGATGCGCTCCTGTGCATGCACGGCCTGGAGCGTGGCCAGCGCCAGCCAGCTCAGCAGTGCGAATCCACACGCCTGCCTGGCGTTCACGCGGAAATCCCCGCCCGCGGCACGCCGCGCTCTTCCTGGCTTGCCACGTAGAACTGCGCCTCGGCAAAGCCGAAAGGGCGGGCGACGAGCAGATCCGGAAACTGGGCGACACGATCGTTCAGATCGCGCACCGCGCCATTGTAGAAGCGTCGCGCATACTGGAGATGCTCCTCGACGTCGCTGAGTTCGCTCTGCAGCGCAAGGAAATTTTCGCTGGCCTTCAGCGCCGGGTAGTCCTCGCGAAGTGCCAGCAGTCGGCTCAGGCCCTGTTCCAGCGAGGCCTCGAGCTCGGCCAGACGTGCCGGGCCCTGCGCCGCAACCGCCGCTGCGCGCAGCTCGGTCACATGCGTCAGCAGCGCCTTTTCGTGACTCGCGTAAGCCGCCACGGCCGCGACGAGCTGCGGCACGAGATCGTGTCGGCGGGTGAGCTGGACATCGATATCGCCCCAGGCCGAGCGCACGCGATTGCGACTGCTTACCAGGCGGTTGAAAATCCAGACCGCCCACGCGAGCAGCGCCAGCAGCACAATCCAGATCAGGTCCATGGATGTTCCCGGGTGACCCCTGCGAGGGCGACGCCGACATTCTACCCGTCCGGCCCGGCTATAATCGCGGCCATGAGAATCGGCCCCCACCAGATCGACCCCCCGGTCGTGCTCGCGCCGATGGCCGGGGTGACGGACAAACCCTTTCGCCAGCTGTGCCGGCGTCTGGGCGCGGGCCTGTGCGTCTCGGAGATGACGACCGCGGATCAGCGCCTGTGGCAGACGCGCAAGTCCGCGCTGCGTATGGATCATGCCGACGAGCCTGCGCCGATCGCCGTTCAGATTGCCGGCGCCGACCCGCAGATGCTCGCCGGGGCGGCCTGCGCGAACGTGGCGCGTGGTGCACAGATCATCGATATCAACATGGGCTGTCCGGCAAAAAAGGTCTGCAAGGCCTGGGCAGGATCGGCGCTGTTGCGAGACGAGGCGCTGGTGGCGCGTATCGTTGCCGCGGTCGTGGCCGCCGTGGATGTGCCGGTGACGCTGAAGATCCGTACCGGCTGGCGTCACGACCAGCGCAATGCGCCGCGCATCGCGCGGATCGCAGAGGATGCCGGGATCGCAGCGTTGGCGGTACACGGTCGAACCCGGGAGCAGCGCTTCACCGGTGTGGCTGAATATGACACGATCGCTGCGGTGAAGGCCGCCGTGGCCATCCCGGTGATGGCCAATGGCGACATCGATTCGCCGCAGAAGGCCGCGCAGGTGCTGCAGATCACCGGCGCCGATGCTGTGATGATCGGTCGTGGCGCACAGGGCAGGCCGTGGATCTTTCGCGAGATTGCCCATTACCTTGCCACCGGGGTGATCCTGCCTGCGCCTGCGCCTGCAGAAGTGGCCGGGATTCTGCTGACGCATGTCGCGGCGCTGCACGCCTTTTACGGCGAGTCTCAAGGGGTGCGCATCGCACGCAAACACCTGGCGTGGTACTGCGAGGACCATCCGCATTCTCAGACCTTTCGCGAGCAGGTCAACCGCGCCGAGTGCGCGACCCGACAGCTGGCGATCATCCACGCACATTTCGATGCGCTCGAAGCGCACCATGAATGCCCGCCCAGACGCGCGGCATGAGTCCGGGCCGCTACGCGTTTTTCCATCAGGAGCACCGCATGAACGATACCGCCGCGCTGTCGCGCCGCCAGACAGAGGAAGTCCAGGCCCACTATGCGCAACTGGCGCGCCATTACGACCGGCGCTGGAACCGCTACAGCCAGGTATCGCTCGAAAAGCTTGCCGACACGCTGCCAGTGAGCGGCGAGGAATCCCTGCTGGATCTTGCCTGCGGGACTGGTCGACTGGCCGAGATCCTGCGCAGCCGTCACCCTCGCCTGGCGGTGACCGGCATGGATCTTTCAGCCGACATGCTGGAGGTGGCACGCGGCCGGCTTCCGGCAGACGAGCGCACGCAATGGCATCAGGGGTCGATGGAGTCGCTGCCCTTCCCGGACGCAAGCTTCGATGCGGTCAGCTGTTCGAGTGCGTTTCACCTGGTTCCCGACCAGGCGCGCGCCATGGCCGAGATGGTGCGGGTGCTCAAGCCCGGCGGCCACCTGTGTATGGTCGACTGGTGCAGGCAGGTGCCGCAGATTCACTTCATCCAGTGGCTGGCGCGCATGGCGGGACGCCAGTACCGTCGGATCCTGAATCGCGGCGAGCTCGAGGCGATGATGGGCGACAACGGGCTTTCGGTTATGAGCGTCGAGCAGTTCAACGCCACCTGGTTCTGGGTGATGATGTGCATGCTGGCGCGGCGCCCTGAAGCCTGAGGTCCTCGCTGTGGCCGACGCGGGTCTGCGTCGTGTTCACATGTTCTGGCATGGCGCGCCGCTGTCGCGCATCGAGCGCCTGAGCCTCGCCTCGTTCGTCCATCACGGGCATCCGCTGCGCCTGCACGTGTACGATGAGCCCGCCGGTGTTCCCCCCGGCGTCGAGCTCGCCGACGCGGCGCACGTCCTGCCCGCAGCCTCGCTGTATCGCCATCATCGCAGCGGCTCGCTGGCACCCTTCGCCGACTGGTTCCGCTATCGGTTGCTGTGCACACATGGGGGTATCTGGGCCGATGCCGATGTGATCTGCGTGCGGCCACTCGACTATGCCGAGCCGGTGATCATGGCCTGGGAAAACCCGCAGCAGCTCAACAATGCGGTCCTCGGCCTGCCCGCCGGCGATCCGCTGGCGCAAAGCCTCGCCGATTCATGCGAACAGCCCAACGGGTTTCGCGAATGGGATAGCTGGTCGATGCGCCTGCGCAAGCTCAAGCGACGACTGCTGTATCCGGGCCGCCGAGAGCGCGCCGGGTGGAGCGAGAATGGACCTCGTGGATTGACCCGAGCCGCAGGACGCCTCGGCTATCTGCGCCAAGCCCTGCCGCATACGCACTTTTATCCTGTGCGCTGCGAAGACTGGCGGCGCATGTTTGCAGCGCCGCTGGATCCACAATGGCCACCCTGGCCCGAAGAGACACGCGCCGTGCACCTGTGGAACGAGATGATGCGTCGCGCCAGCGACTTCGACAAGAACGCGCAATTTGCCGCGCAATCCCCGTTCGAGCGGCTCTGGCGCGAGATCGTGCACGATGCGCGTTGAGCGCCCATGCGGCGGGCGTCGGCCTGCGGCCGCGGCGCGGGGCTGCTAGAACCGCCGGCTCAGAGACAGCGTCGCGCTGGCGATGTCGTAGAATGCATCGGGCCTGACATCATCGGGATCCGAGGCCAGCAGGAGATCCCGGGCGACCTTCATCGCGTAACGCATCTCCAGGCCGAGATCCCAGCCACTGGCGATGTCGCGCCAGTGAGCGCCGATACCGCCGTAGAGGCCATAGGCGGGTGTTGCCAGGTCGTACCGCGCAGCGCCCGCGAAGACGCCGAAAGCAAGCGGTCCATCGGTGCGATAGCGCAGGTCCAGCGCGCGTGCGGAAATCAGCAGCCGGCCGTCGATGTCATCGAACTCCAGGCGCGCGCCGACATCGAGGTGATTGCCGGCCGCGCGTCGCGCACCGATCGCGACGTGCGGCGA
>JBGTIC010000301.1:0-1748 GCA_041745895.1 Gammaproteobacteria bacterium | reverse complement strand
GTGTCGTGGCGCGACTGCCGGAGGATTGCGAGGCAGCCGCCTGCCGGCTCCCAGCGGGGGGCGAAAGGCGCAGCCGCTGGCCAGGGTAGATCAGCTCCCCACCGTCCAGGCCGTTCCAGCGCGCAACCTCTCGCCAGTCCAGCCCCTGGCGGAAAGCAATCTGGTAGAGCGTGTCGCCACGCTGCACGACGTAGACGCCGGGCTGCGAGGACGAGCGCGGTGCGGGCTCCCAGCGTGTCGCCTGACCACCGCAAGCTGCGAGCAGCAGAGCTGCCAGGCAGCAGGCGAGCCCACAGCTGCGCGCGCTGTTCATGTCTGCAACCAGAAATACCCCGCGATCAGCAACACCACGCATATCCAGCCGAGTGTATCAACATGGCGCCGGATGGCGCGCTCCATCGGGGCGCCGCCCCAGATAATCAGGCCGGCGACCAGAAAGAAACGTGTCCCTCGGCCCAGCAGCGAGGCGAGCACGAACCCCGGCAGAAACATCAGCATCGCTCCCGCCGCGATCGTGAACACCTTGTAGGGAATCGGCGAAAATCCTGCCGCGAGCACCGCCCAGAACCCCCATCGGTCGAACCACTCGCGGGCGAGCAGGTAGGTCTCGTCGTAACCCATGCGTGCCATCCAGGGCTCGAGCCCCTCGATGGCCAGCCAGCCGATGACGTATCCCAGCACACCGCCAGCTACGGAGGCTGCTGTGGTAATCGCGGCGAGAAACCAGCCGCGATCGGGGCGGGCCAGCGTCATCGGTGCCAGCATCACGTCCGGCGGAATCGGAAAAAACGAGGATTCAGCAAACGACAGGCCGGCCAGATAGCGCGGCGCATGCCGATGCGCCGCCCAACGCATGGCGCGCTCGTAGAGGGGAGAGAAAATTTTCACGGTGTGACGCCCTCGAGCATCGGTACAAAGCTGACATCGGCCAGGCGCTCTTCCCGAAAACGTCCGTCGCGATGCGTCACGCGTACCAGACGTTGCACGCTCCCGCGGCCCACCGGCATGACCAGTCGCCCCCCCTCGGCGAGCTGTTCCAGCAGCGCTGACGGGACTCGGTCGGGCGCGGCCGCGACAAGGATCCCGTCATAGGGAGCCAGCTGCGCCCAGCCCTGCAAGCCATCCCCATGGCGCACGGAAACGTGATGACACTTGAGTTCACGCAGCCGCAGACGGGCTCGCCGGGCCAACGCGCCGATACGCTCGATGCTGACGATCTTGCGCGCAAACGGCGCCAGCACGGCGCTCTGGTAACCGCAGCCGGTGCCGATCTCCAGCACCCGCTCCAGCGGCAGTTCACGGCCCTGTATCAGCGCTTCGGTCATCGCCGCGACCACATAGGGCTGGGAGATGGTCTGGCCGAACCCGATGGGCAGCGCGGTGTCCTCATAGGCCCGGCTGGCCAGCGCCTCATCGACGAACAGGTGCCTGGGCAGGCTGCGAATGCGATCGAGCACCTCCGGGTCACGGATGCCGTGCTCGCGCAGTCGATCGATCAGGCGATCGCGGGTTCGCGCCGAGGTCATGCCAATGCCGGCAGGGCCGCCGCCAGCCGCCATCACAGGCCGCGCGCCTTCAGCCAGCCCTCCAGCTCTTGGACCTGGGCGTGGTGGGTGAGATCGATTTTCAGCGGCGTCACCGAGACATAGCCGTTGGCCACCGCATGGAAATCCGTGCCCGGCCCGGCATCCTGGCCCTTGCCGGCCGGACCGATCCAGTACACGGGGCGGCCGCGTGGATCATCCATG
>JBGTIC010000300.1:0-41967 GCA_041745895.1 Gammaproteobacteria bacterium | reverse complement strand
ATCGCCGCCACAGCCGCTCCGAGGCGATGCGCGCACCCTCGACCAGCGAGCCGAGCTTGGCATAGGCGATCGGCGGATGGATGGCGCCGAAGCCGGCGAAGGTGCCGAACCCGCAATCGGTGCCGGCGATCACGCGCTCGCAGCCGACGATGTCGGCGTAGCGGCAGATGCGTTCCGCCACGAGATCCGGATGCTCGACGAAATTGGTGACGCTGTCGATGACGCCGGGGATCAGCACCTTGTCGTCGGGGATCGCCGTCTTCGCCCACACCGCCCACTCGTGGGCATGGCGCGGATTGGACGCCTGGAGCAGATAGGCCTGCGGCTTGGCCTTCAGGACGACGCCGACGATCTTCTCCAGCGGGATGTCGTGGGTGTGCGGGCCTTCGTAGTTGCCCCAGCAGATGTGCATGCGCACCCGGTCGGCCGGGATGTCGCGCAGCGCGTGGTTGAGCGCCTCGACCTGCAGATGGGCGTTGCGCAGGAATTCGGCGTCGTCGACGTCGCGGAAGCGGATGTGGCGGCCCATGGCCAGGTCGGGCGAATCGATCTGCAGGATCAGGCCGGCGCCGGCGATCATTTCGTATTCGGCTTTCATCGCATCGGCGAGGGCGGCGATGTACGCTTCCTGGGTGGGGTAGTGGTTGTTGGGCTGGAAGACGGCGATGACGCCGGGCGAGGCGGCGTTCATGAACAGCTGCGGGTTGCCGGCCGCGGCCCCCGCCGCCTTCAGGTTGGCGATGTCCTTCTCCAGCGAGGACAGGTCCTTGACCGCGATGTCGCCGGAGCAGATCGGGCGGTGGTATTTCGGCGTGGCGCCCAGCCGGGCCAGCCGGTCCTTGAAGTCCGGAAAATCGTCGAGATCCTTGGGCACCGCGCGCGGCATCTCGCCGATCTCGAAGCCGGTCAGCCGGTGGCGGATATAGGTCGCGTAGGAGATCTTGCTCATCTCGCCGTCGCTGACCACGTCGATGCCTGCGGCACACTGCCGGGCAACGGCGTCGGCGACTGCTGCGCCCACCGTGCTGTCGAACTCGGCGGCATCGACGGCCTCACCCTGTTCCTGCCCGAACACCAGGCGGGTGACCGCGGCGCTGCGTGGCAGACTTCCGACGTGCGTGGTCAGAATGCGCCTGTCGCTTGTTTTCATTGGTAAAACCTCGGGGCGGCGTGTGCGTTGCATTCGAAGTACATTTATAGCATATTGATTTCAGGGGATTTGTGTTTTCGTGCTGTGCTGCAAGTGGCTGCAGCGTTGGGGGTTGGGCGATGGAACAATTCGGTGCGCTGAACTGGACCATCGTGCTGGTGTACGTCGCCGCCAACCTGGTGCTTGGCTATGTCCTGGGCAAGCGAGTCGACACCGCGGACGACTACTACCTCGGGCGCCGCACGACACCCTGGTGGGCCATCGGTGTTTCCGTGATGGCGACCTACGTCAGCGCGCTGTCGTTTCTGGGCGCGCCAGCCTGGGCGTACACCGGTGGCATGTCGGTGCTTGCGATCCACATCAATTACCCGCTGGTCATCTTTCTGGTGATTACGCTGTTCCTGCCATTCTTCTACAACAGCGGTGTGGCTTCCATCTACGACTATCAGGAACGACGCTTCGGCCGCCGCGCCCGCGCGGTAATGTCGCTGATTTTCCTGATCTCGCAGACACTGACCTCGGCGGCGATCCTCTATGCCACTGCGCTGGTGTTGAGCTTCATTACCGGCGTGGATGTGATACCAGCCATCATCATTGTCACGGTCGTGGCGCTGATCTATACCATCATGGGTGGGATTACGGCGGTGATCTGGACCGATGTCATTCAGGCGGCCATCCTGCTGATTGGTGCGGTGATCATTTTCGCAGCGCTCAGTGACCAGCTGCCCCAGTCGCTGCACGCCACGCTGGTCGAGTTGAAGTCCCAGGGCCGACTGAACCCGCTGGATTTTTCCTGGGACTTCACGCTCGAGGCCACCGTCTGGTCCGGCGTCATCGCCATGACCCTCTACCATGTCACTGTTTATGGTGCGAACCAGATGGTGGTGCAGCGCGCGCTTGCGGCGAAGAACATCGGTGATGCGAAGAAGTCTTTCCTGTTCATGGGCTTTGCCGCCTTCTTCATCTACTTCCTGTTCATGCTCCTAGGGGTGCTGTTCTACAGCTATTACCAGGGCCGGAGCTTCGACAACGACAACACGATCATTCTGCAGTTTGCGGCGGACTATGGGCTGCCAGGGTTGATGGGCATTCTCGCAGCCGCCGTGATGGCAGCGAGTATGTCGAGTCTGGATTCGGCGTTGAACTCGCTTGCCACGGTCAGTACCGTGGACTTCTACCAGAAGTACTTTCGCCGCGATGGATCATCGGCGCACTACCTCAAGGCATCGCGCGTGTTCACCGTGATCTGGGCGGGCCTGATCATCACGCCGGCTATCATGTTTGCCCAGACTGAAGGCTCGATCCTGCAGATCCTGACGAAAGTCGGTTCGTACTTCGTGGGTGCGAAGCTCAGCATGTACGCGCTGGGCTTCTTTTCCAGGCACACGACTGAACGGGGTCTGCTGATTGGCGTGGCCGCTGGATTCGTGATGGTGTGGTTTGTCGCAACCCGAACCGACATCGCCTGGCCCTGGTTCTGCCTGCTCGGGGCGATCGTCAATGTCGTGGTCGCGATCAGCGCCAGTCTGCTGCTCGATGGCCGCCAGGCCGAGTGGTCGCCGTACACCATCCGCGGTCAGATCAGGGATTTCGCCCAGCAGGGCAAGCCCGAGAAGCATGGGGGCTGGTATCTGGTGCCTGGCCGCGTGGATCGGATCACTTATCTGTTGCCAGCATTCTTTGTCGCGACGTTTTTATTTCTGCTGGGATTTCAGTGGCTGATATGAACCCGGACCCGGGCGACGACTAGGCCGATCCCCGAGGAGACTGGTCGAGTCCTTCACTTGTATTGCCAAGTTGTGCGATATTTGGCGGATGGTGACAGGAGACCGGCCATGAACCTTACGTCCGAAGAACAGGCGATGCTCGACGGCGCCGAAGGCCGTGCGGTAGCGCAAGCCATGTCGCTGCTGGTCCGCTACGGTGAGGCCCTCGGGGCCGAGCGTTTGGTTGAGACACGAAACGTCTGCGGTGGCAGCGTCGGCTCGCTGCCGAATCGCCGGAATGTCATCGCCGATCTCGACACGATGGATGCGGTGTTCTCGCGCATGAACCTCGACAGTGACGAGGTGCTGGAGATTCCGCCGGTCAAGACCATGGCCTACAAGTTGATCGAGGCGATGGACCCGGTGCATTGGGAAATCCAGCAGGTCTCCGAACAGACGCGCGAGCTGGTGCGAAAGAATGCAGAGTTCTCCGATCGTGTCGGTATACAGCGCTGCAACACCTGTACGCCCTACCAGGTAGGAAACGTGCCTACCTTCGGCGAACACCTGGCCTGGATGGAATCCTCTGCCGTGGTCTACGCCAACTCGATGCTGGGAGCGCGGAGCAACGTAGAGGGTGTGCAAAGTGCGGCCAGTGCGATGCTCACCGCACGAATACCCTATTGGGGCAAGCACATGCCGGAGAACCGGTATGCCACCCACCTCGTGGAGGTGGGCTGCGAGATCGACGGAATGATGGACTGGGGTCTGCTGGGCTACTACCTGGGCGAGGTTCTGCAGGAGAACTCCCCGGTACTGACAGGACTGAAGAAGAATCCGGACCTCAAGTGCGCCAAGCATTTCGGCGCGGCTGCAGCGACCTCTGGTGGTGTGGAGATGTACCACCTGGTCGGTATGACCCCAGAGGCGCCGACGCTCCAGGCGGCACTCGGCAACCGCCCGCCGACGGAGACGATCCGGGTCACCCGCAAGGAACTGGCCCTGGCCTATGAGCATCTGAACTGTGCCGAGCGGCGGGACATCGACTTCATCATGCTGGGATGTCCCCATGCCTCTATCGAGCAGGTCCGCATCATTGCGGCGCTGCTCGATGGCAAGCGTATCTCGCAGAACACCCAGCTATGGATTTTCACGCCGCGCGCATTGAAGTCCCACGCCGATATCATGGGTTACACAGCCATCATTGAAGCCGCCGGTGCGTATCTGATGACGGACACCTGCCCGGCGCTGGGCAGGGTCCTCCCTACGGGCGCCCGGACAGTGGCAACTGACTCCTGCAAGCAGGCTCACTATCTGCCCGCCACCCTCAAGCTGGAAACCTGGTTCGGCAGTGTCGAGGACTGCGTGCGCTCCGGCATCAGCGGTCGCTGGGAAGGGACGTTCCAGTGACCATGCTCGTGCTGCATGGCCGGCGGGTGGTCGGCGGCGTGGCAGAGGGCGAGGCGATCGTTACCTCCCAGGCAATTTCGGGTTTCGGGGGGATCGACCCGATGACGGGCATCGTCACCGAGCGTCGCCATGAACTTTGCGGGCAGTCGTTTGCGGGCAAGGTGCTGGTATTCCGCGGTGCGAAGGGGTCGTCCGGTTGGGCCGGCAATTTTCAGACGGCCCGCATGGCCGGTGTTGGACCGCTCGCCATCCTGTTCAACGAGATGACAACGAAGATTGCGCTCGGTGCCGTGGTCATGCGTGTGCCGGCGATGACTCGATTCGACACAGACCCGCTCACCGTCATCGCCAGCGGCGACTGGGTTCGCGTAGATGCCGATGCCGGGTTCATTGAAGTCCACAAGGGCGGACGGTCGGACCCGGTCGAACACTGCAGCCCCGCGTGAGTAGCCGCTACGATGCCATCGTTGTCGGTGGCGGGCATAATGGCCTGACCTGCGGCGCATATCTTGCCCGTGCAGGCCTCACGACGCTGGTTCTCGAGCAGCGCGACATCATTGGTGGCGCCGCGGTGACCGAGGAGTTCTCCCCAGGTTTTCGTGCCTCCACCTATTCTTTCATCATGGGGCACCTGCATCCCAAGGTCACGCGCGAACTGGAGCTTGAGCGATTCGGTGTCAAGCGCCTCGTTGTCGATAACGTGATCTGTCCACTGTATGACAACGATTGCATCGTATTTACAAATGATCCACAGCGTAATCAGCAACAGATTGCCCGATTTTCACGTAACGATGCTCGTGTCTACCCTGAGTTTTTTGAATACCTGTCCAGTACCATTGAACTGCTTCGGCGACTGCAACTGGAGACGCCGATCGACCCGACCAAGCGTGATCTGCGATCCATGGTGGATACGGCACGATTCGTCTGGCGTTACAGAAATGCCGGCAAGGACCTCTACCGGATCATCGATGCGCTGTCGATGAGCGCCTATGACTACGTCTCCCAATGGTTTGAGTCCGATGTAGTCAAGGCGAAATTTCTCTATTGGTCGACGATCGGAGGCAATGTTGGTCCTTATTCTCCGGGAACCGCTTTCTACATCGTGGCGCACCTTCTGGGCCAGACGGGTCTGAGTTTTTCGCGCGGTGGCATGGGTAGCATTTCAGATGCGATCGCGGCCTCGGGGAAACTCCACGGCATGGAGATTCGGACAAACGCCGAAGTCGCAGGGCTAGTGGTCAAGGGCGGTCGTGTGACGGGCGTCAGATTGACGGGTGGAGAAGAACTGCATGCACGACTGGTCGTGTCGAATCTCAACGCACGCACCACCTTCGGTCAGCTTGTCGAGCCCCACGAGCTCCCGGGTGACTTCCTGCGCGAGATTCGCAGCTACCGCACCAAGGGGTCGTCATTCAAGATCCTTTGTGCTGTCGACCGGCTGCCCCAGTACGCAGGGTTCAGCGAGGAAAAGACCGGTGTGTCCTATCCCGCCTATGCCCACATCGCGCCGACCTGCGAGTATCTGGAGCGCGCGTACGATGAAGCAAAATACGGCTGGTATTCCTCCCGGCCGTTCCTCTCGCCGATCGTTCCGACCTATTACGATGACACGCTGGCACCAGCCGGCAAGCACGTCGTCACCCTCTACGGAGGCGTGACCCCGTACGAGTTGAAGAACGCCTCGTGGGACAGCGAGCGGGACAATCTGGTCAAGGCGGCGATGGGCGTCATGGACGAGTTCGCGCCCGGGTTCTCGTCATCGGTGCTCGCGCACAAGCTGTTGCTGCCTCAGGACATTGAGCGGGTACTTGGCATGCCCGGCGGCAATACCCAGCATGGTGATCTCACGCTAGACCAGATGTTCTTCATGCGCCCGGCGCCTGGATACGCGGACTATCGGACGCCCGTGCAGGCACTGTATCAATGCGGCGCCTCGACACACCCCGGCGGGGCGGTCTCCGGGGTGTCGGGTCACAATGCAGCGCGGGAGATCCTACGCGACTGGCGCAGGTTGAAGCGCGGATGAGAGGGCACGATTGCTGCTCGCAGCTGACTGCGGGCGGTCGGTTTCGAGAGTCAGGCCTTGTTTGGAGACCGAACCATGAAGACGACACTCACGCAAGCTCAGATTGAAGCTTACCGCCGCGATGGCGTATTGCCCTATCGCGGCCTGCTCAATACGGATGAAGTGGCTGAGCTCAAGGCCGCCGTGCTTGACGCGATCGCGTCGATGGGCAAGCGCAAGGTCGCTGGCGACGGTGCCGATTTTCAGGAGAGCGATACCTATTACGATCGCGTTTTCACCCAGCGCCTGAACTTGTGGCGCATCAACGAGGTGGTCAAAAGCTACATGCTCAACAGTGAGCTGGGCCGCATGCTTTGCCAGCTCGAAGGGCAGGAAGGTTTTCGCGTCTGGCATGATCAGGCGCTGATCAAAGAGCCCTTTGCCAATCCCACGGCCTGGCACGTGGACAATCCGTACTGGTCATTCAGTTCCCGCCATTCGATCTCGGTCTGGATCGCGTTGGAAGAGGCGACGCCCTACAACGGCTGCATGTGCTTCATTCCCGGCTCGCACCAGATGGCGCGGTATGAAAACGCGGGTATCGGGCAGAACATGGCCGATCTCCTTCGCCTATACCCCGAGATGACCAGCATTGATCCCGTCGCCTATCCCATGAAGCCGGGCGATTGCAGCTTTCACAACGGGCTGACCGCCCACGGTGCCGGGGCGAACATGACGCGCGGCCGGCGTATTGCCATGACCTGCGCTTACATGCCTGTGGGTTCGACATTCAATGGGGAAAAGAACATTCTCCCCGAGGACTATTTCAAGTCCCTGAGAAAGGGGGATCTGTTGGATAACGACGCCCTGAACCCTATCGTCCATATCGTCTAGACCCCGAGCAACTTCCAGCCTCAGGTGAAATCCTGCGTGACTGGCGCAGTGGAAACGCCACCGACGAATTTTACTGCCAGCTGATTGCTAGAGATCCATTTCGAATGTCAAACGATGCAATATGCCATCAAAGGCGAACGGTCCTTCGTAGGCCCTGCTGATAGGGGCGGTGGGATTGAGTCCGCAACGCAGGCCCGCCGACGCCGCATAAGTGCGCCAGAGTCGCGGAATACGTCCCTCGCCGACGACTTCGTCATCGATCGTGAGCTGTACCGTCGCACCTTCCTCAGGCGTGCTGCCGGTCCGGGTCATGGTAAGCCCCACGATATGTAATTCCGTATCAAGGCTGCGCCGAGCTCTTACTGTGGTGCGTTCCGAGCGACTGAAGACATAGTCGTAAACGAGAACGCCATCCTGCAGGGTCAGCTCGTATCCCGCCACACTGGTGCCGAACGCCACCAATACGCCGTTACCCGGGGGAGTGCCGAGCTTCAAATCGGCGGTGATTCGATGGTCGTGCGCGGAGATATCAGGGCTGCTGAGGCGGTCGATTCGGGCCATGCCGGCGAAGAATACGTAGCGGTGCCGCTGTGGCAGAACATTGGCGGCGAAGAATTCCGTTGTGCGATCGTCCAGTGGCAAAACCTTGTTCGCGGCTGCCTCGCGGTACCAAAGGGTCTTGAGCGCTTCGACCCGCTCAGGATACCGGTCTGCGAGGTTTTGAAGTTCGGAAAAGTCGCTCTCCAGCCGGTATAGCTCCCAAGTATCGTCGTCGAATGGAGTTCCTGACCGGTGGCGTGTCAGGGCTTTCCAGCCGTGAGCCCAGATCGCCCGGTCTCCGTAGGACTCGTAGTGCTGCACCTGTTTACGGGTAGGCGATGTCGGAGACGCCGTAAACGTGTATTGCATCGAAATACCATCCAGCGGCATCTGTGCGACCCCGTCGAGGTGTTCGGGCAAATCCACGCCTGCGATCTCCATAAGCGTAGGCGCAATATCGACAGCGTGATGATACTGATGACGATCTTCTCCGCCGGGGAGGCCACCCCGAGGCCACCGAACAATCAGCGGTGCACGGATGCCGCCTCCGAAGGTATTGGATTTGTACCACTTGAGCGGCGTGTTGCTGACCTGCGCCCAACCTTGCGGATAGGCGGCGAACGTATTGTCTCCACCGAGTTCTTCCAGAGCAGAGAACAGTTCTTCCGGAGTTTCCGGCGTAATGTAGTGATTTCGGCGCACATCTGACATGCCGATTCTGCCACCTTCCCGGCTCGCGCCGTTATCGGAGAGGATCAGTATCAGCGTATTGTCGAGACGCCCGATCATGCTCAAGGTGTCCAGCAGTCGGCCAATTTCGACATCCGTGTGTTCAAGAAAGGCCGCATACGTTTCCTGGGCCCTGGCCGCGAAAGCGCGTTCGGCGGCCGAGAGCTCATCCCACTTCGGGATACCAGGATTCATGGGTACAAGGCCTGCGTGCGTAGGGATCAATCCTGCCGAGCGCTGCCGCTCGAATCGGGATCGACGTACGGCCTCCCAGCCATCGTCGTAACGCCCGCGATAGCGATCGATGAAATTTCTTGGTACGTGCAACGGCCAGTGACAGGCACCATAGGCCAGCTGCAGGAAGTAGGGCCGATCCGGCGCCGAGCTGACATGATCACGAACATAAGCAATAGCGCGACTGGTAAGATCAGTGCTGAGATGATATTCCGAACCACGACTTGGAACTACGGCTTGCGTGTTCTCCCAAAGCTCGGGATGCCAATGATCGGCTAACGGACCTTGAAACCCATACCATTTGTCAAACCCTCGGCCAGTGGGCCATTGGTCAAACGGTCCTGCGGCATTGGTCGCTGACAGAGGGCTCAAATGCCATTTACCGACGGCGAGCGTGGCGTAGCCGTGCGGCCGCAGGACTTCGGCGATGGTGCCGGCGTCTCTGGACATCCAGCCGCGATAGCCAGGCTCGTCACGGCTGAACTCGGCGATCGTACCCGCCCCGACGCGGTGGGCGTTTCGACCCGTGAGCAGGCATGCTCTGGTAGGTGTGCAGGCGGATGTGACATGAAAATTGGTGTAGCGCAGGCCGTCGCGAGCGACGTGATCTATCGCCGGCGTAGCGACTTCGGATCCGAAGCACCCGAGATCACCATAGCCCACATCGTCCAGAATAATCATGACGATATCCGGCGCGGAATCCGATCCCAGGCGTTTCGGTGCATTCGCGGATCCTGCGTTCGGCGGGGTGTTATCGGCGTAGGCCGCAGCAGGACCTAGCACCGACCCGGCAGTTGTCCCCGCAACGATCGACAGTAGCTCGCGACGCGATAGCTGATGCACACTCAAGCTCTACATCCTACGCGGCTGTTGATGTGCCTGATGGGGTCGACTCCAGTTAACAGCCATTCCCGCTCGATCAGCCCCTGCCTGGCCTCAAACCAGGATGCTCCCATCGACCGGTCGCTGCCGTGGTTGCGCCACATCATCCAGACCACAAGCAGTTGGTAGTCGTCAGCTGAGCCATTCGCAGCAAAGCGAAAGGGCAGGATCCGAGCGTCGCCCGGTCCGATCAGCGAATCGCGTATAGCCGCGAAATGATCATCAACACCTTTTTCGCTGGACGCGAAGCTGCCGGCAACACCGGCCTCGCCTGCGTAGCGGCGGCCAAGCTGCGCGAAGCGCCTGGCATTGAGCAGACCGAAGTGCTCTCCCACGGTCGCATGGACCCACTCGGGTTGGCCGGGTTGCTTGAGACGCACCCGCCCAGGACTGGTCTGGCTCGAGTCAGTCATCGGACTGCCCAGTGGAGCGTGCCAGTAGGGTCGTGTGGTGGCCGCGGCGATGCAAGGCTCCGGAGTCGGACTGCCCGCTGTCGGGAGCGCCTCGTCTTCATCTGTCACGATGCTGATGCGCCATTCCCGACTGATGCGCTGATTGAGCACCTCCTGAAGCGCCAGTGTATGTCGGTGACAGTCAGGGGCGTCGGGGTTCGCGCTTCTCGCGCTGGTGCGCAGTGCCACCAGCGTACCGTGACCGATGCCCGGCGAGGCGAACGAGTTCGCGTCATCGCACAACTGCCAGCCGGCGTTGTCCGCGATCGCAGCTGCGATGATGTCATCGCGACCGTAGACCTGTCGGGTCGGCGTAACCCTGCAGGCCGTGTGCCGAAGTACGTCGTGGAGCCGGCCGGTATCACCTTCATTGCAGACGGCGTACTCGATTTCCAGCATGGTCTCGGCCAGTGCCGGCACGTAGGCTCCGGGCGTGGTCATAGCAGTTGCCGTAGCAGCGCCAGTTCGTCGAACACCGTCCAGTCCTCGAGTACCGTCTGGTCGACTACCCGCCAGTGGCTGACGGCCAGAATCAAGACTCGGCGACTTGTGGGGGATATACCCAGCGAATAGCCGGTATGGGTGCCCGTCAGGGACCAGCGTACAGCGACATCTGTGACGCCGGGGGCGTCCGGATCACCTATGCTGGTCACTCGATCGACGCTGATCCGTGCATCCGGAAATGCCCCCAGTAACCACACCATAAAGCCGGTGACTTCGTCGCAGCCAAAGAGCTCTCTCCCGCCGGGAGCATGCATCAGGCAGCCGGGCGCATACAGCTCGCGAATCGCCGCGAATGCGCGCGCGTTGAAGGCATGGTCGAACACCGCGCTCGCCAGTGTTCGCGGGACATTGGCCGGGTCGGGCGTTGGTACCGTGGGGACGACCCGGGCGGCATTGCTCGTACGCTCGCACTCTCGCGCGAGCCAGTCCGGGCGGCTGTCGGCGCCGGGCGAGCGCCTCAGCTGACCCTCAGCGACCTGCCATGGATCCAGGCCCAGCTGCAGCACCAGCGCCAGATTGTCACGCACCAGCCACTCTTCGAAGATCCGGTTCTCCCGGATGCTGCAGTCGGCGATCGTTCGAATGGTAGCCCGGCGACCCGTCGCCGGGCCGAGTTCGCCGTGACCCAGGTGAGTCATGTGACTCGTAATGCGATGAGACGAAAAATAGCTGGCGTTTTCCGCGTCGTATGCCCAGATCACATGGTCGCCATACAGGCTGCGGTCGGGGAAAGTCGCCAGCGTGGTCAGTGTGTTCTCGACCACCGCGGCGACCCCCTCCACGGGACCCGCCTGCGTGTGGATCACGCAGTCCGCAGTGTAGTGACTGCGGATAAGATCAATTCTTCGTTGTTCCCAGATTCGATGGGTGCACCGGATGATGTAGTCGACGATGTCGACATAGTCGTCGTCGAATCCTGGCAACACCTGCCTGCGCGGACCTTGTGGCGCCAGGAGATCGGCAGAATCCTGGTGCGGAACATAGGTGACAGGCTGTGCTGCATTCGCAGTCATGCGGGAAGTCTAGCAGTGCAGTGCAGGGCGCGCTACATCCGGGAAGGGGTCAGGACTTGGTACCAGTCCGACCCGAGGATTCCGGGGCGATGCGTCGCTCCGCATAAAACGGCTTGTAGCGGCTGGCCAGTATCTGCCGGGCACCGGCATAGGTGATCCGGGTAAGGGTTATGCACTGGCCACGAAACCAGTTGCGGCGCTTGATCTGAATGCACGGCTCGTTCGGCTCTATCTCGAGATCGGCCGCAATCCGGCGTTCCGGCAGCACAGCGAGCACCTGATTCTCGATCTCTTCCAGCACCGAGCGGCTTGCGAAATAGTCGAAGACCGTGCGTCGGGCGAAGTCCTGATCAAGAAAGTCGGGGAACACGTCGGTGACGGCGAACCGCTCCTCGTAGGCGACCGGTATGCCATCCATGCGCTGAATAAGTGCTGCGTGGAACACCTCGGTGTCGGCGGGCAGATCCAGCAGATCCTGTATCTCGGGATCCGGAACATGGCGTCGCTGCAACAGAACCTCGCTTTCCGGTTGACCGCCCATGCGCCGGATCTCCTCGACCACGTCGCAAACCTCAACAAGGGAAAATCGATGCACAGACTCGGTGACGAAAGTACCAGACCCCTGAGCACGTCGCAGGAAACCTTCCGATACCAGTTCCCTGATGGCCCGTTGCACCGTCAGCCGTGATACGGAGTACTTTTCGGCGAGCTGGTTCTCCGAGGCAATCCGGTCATGGGGCTGCAGCTGACCGCTCTGGATCTGCGCAAGAATGTCATGTTTGATTTCAAGATACAGGGGAGTGTTGGCGGGACTCATGGCTTCGGACCTCCGGCGCAGGCAGCTATGGTAGCTCATGGGCTCGGCAAGATGCCTGCTCGAGGCGATTCGGGAGATTTGTATTGACAAGATGTGGCGTGACGGGGTTTAACTGTCAGAAATGACTGCCCTGCAAGTGATATATCAACCGCATGTCGTTCAGGCCGACGGCGCATGTCTGACACCGGATATTGCGCTCGCGGATCTGGCCGTGGCGCTGCCCGCAACACCACCGCTTCCCGTCTCCATTGAACGTTGGACAACGCGGGTCGATACCTCTGAGGCCGCAGGTCGAACGCTGGCGCTGCCGGCGCTCGTTCTCGTGGCTGCCTCACGTGGCGATCTGCTGGTGCCAGGGGTGGTGCATGCCGATGCGCGTCAGCTCGATGCCGATCCGTTGCTCGCCCTGCAAGCTGGTGCCAAGGTGGTTGGCCGGTTCGCAGTTCGACTCCTCGAGCTTTCCGGGGTTGCCGATCGGGTGCACCTGAGCTGGGAGGTTGATCACACAGCCGTCCCGTCGGCGCGGCGCGAGTGGCCTTTGCCGAAGATGGTTGCGCGCCACGCGTGTTTGCGTGACGCCCTGTCAGGCTGGACTCTACCACCTGGATTCGCGCTGATGTTTGTTGTCGAGTGCGAGCAAATGCCGGCGCGTTCGGCGTGGCATCGTGTGGCGCTGCACGTGCCCGGTATGGACGCATTTCAACATGAGTATCTGTTTTCAGAACTGCCGGTGGGCTGGTCGGAGGCCAGCCCATGATCGGCCAGGTTGACTCACAAGCGCACGCATCGGTGCTCTACTGTGCGGCGTCCATCGGACATGCGGTCTGGTTCAGTCGCGACGAGGGGCAGGCCTGGAAGCGCCCGATCACACCGAGCGCTGGCCTCTACAATGAAAGTCGTTGCTGGTCGCTGTGTGTCGATCCCGTGCGACCCGACGAGATTCTGTGCGGCACGGATCAGGGGCTGTACCGGTGGCGTCATTCAATGCAGCGCTGGACCTATATGCCCAGCCCCATGGACGGCCTTCACGTGCTGAAGATCGCCCGTTCATCTCACGACGCTGCGCTTCTGGCCGCCGGGACGCGCCCTGCGGAGATTTTTATCAGTGAGGACGAAGGTCGACGCTGGCGGCGCGCCTTCTTGCCGGTCGACTCGGAATGCCACTTTATCAACACGCCACGCGTCACCTCGATCGAGTTTGATCCCGTCGATGCAGATACGATCTGGGTCACGGTGGAAATTGCAGGCATATTCCGCAGCGACGACCGAGGGCGCACGTGGGTACGTCTGAATGATGGGCTGCGCGACCCGGATGTGCATAAGCTGCTGATCTTTGATGAGCCGGAAGGCCGTCGCCTGCTGTGCTCCACCGAGGTCGGCTTGCATCGCAGTACCGACGATGGTCAAAGTTGGCAATTCCAGCCAACACCATGCGCAGGTGAGCTTGTTTATTTTCGCAGCTTGGCGGCGTTGCATGGCACCGATGTTGTTTTCCTGTCGATCGGGGACCGCCCCTCGGGCGACGTGGGAAAATTGCTGCGAAGCCGCGATGGGGGGCGCAACTGGGAGCTTGTCCCGCTGCCCGGCGAGCCGACGACAACGATCTGGTCAATTTTCACTTGCGCGAGCGACCCCGCCCGTGTGCTGATCACGACGATTTTCGGCGAAATTTATGACTCCATGGATGGCGGTGAGCATTGGCGTCGCTGCGGACGCGCGTTGGGGGAGGTTCGAGAGGTGGCCTTCCAACGACTCGCTCACGTGTCCGGTCACGCGCCGTGACTGGCAGTGCTGGTTAAAGATGTAAATACAAATCTGGCCATAGGCTCAGCGCTATGGCAGACTTCGACCACATTCCCATCACAGCTTTCGGAGGGCTTGACTGATGGCAACCGCGCGCAGTCCGGCACCTCGCGCCGCCGCCAGAATTCCGACCATTGCCGATCGCGAAACGCCGCTGGTTCGAAACAGCTGGTATGTGGCCGGCTGGTCCGAGGAGTTTACGCGTGACCTTCAGCGTCGATGGATTCTGGATCAGGATGTCCTGTGCTACCGCACTGCTGCCGGCGAGGCGGTTGCGCTGCAGAATCGCTGTGCCCACCGCTCATTTCCGCTGCATCGGGGCAAGTTGGAAGGCGACCACGTCGTGTGCATGTATCACGGCATTACCTACGCACCGGATGGCAGCTGCATACGGGTTCCATCCGACAACAGGGAGGCGACCTGCAAGGCCATCCGCCTGCACCGCTATCCGGTGGTCGAGCAGCCCCCCTTCGTGTGGATTTGGACGGGCGAGACGGCACACGCGGACACCCGGCTTGTTCCGCAGCATCCCTGGCTGGCTGACAGCGAATGGGCCTATGGTCGTGGCTACAAGCACATTCGTGCCAACTACCTGGGCTTGCACGAAAATCTCCTTGATACAACGCACTTCAGCTTCCTGCATGCGGGAAATGTCGGTACGCCAGGTTACGCCGAAGCACCGATAGATCTGGAACACGATGAATCAACGGTGCGAATCCAGCGGATGCTGGCCAACAGCCCGCTGCCTGCGCTCTACGATCAACCGATGAAACTCGTCGACGTGCCGGTCGACCGATACACTGACAGCAACTTCACGGGCCCAGGATGGCATGCGGCCCACGCGCGCGTGGTGGACCGGTATCGACCAGGTGGTACCGCGCGCGACTACCGGACAGAGATTCTTCACGCCATTACGCCGGAGAGCCAGTACACAACGCACTACTGGTGGGCCATAGCGCGCGATTACCATATAGACGAAGCGGATATCACCAGGTACATGGAACAGGCGATCATTGATGCCTTCGAAGAGGACAAGGCTGCCCTTGAGTGGATCGATGAGCTCGCCGGTCGGGAATATCGACCGGATTTCCGAGAGCGCTCACGCCTCACCGATCGAGGAGGTCTACAGATGCGCAGAATAGTCGCGAATCTGGCGCGCGCTGAGGATTCTCGATGAGCAATCAGGACTTCCAGATGCCGCAGTATGTAGTGGATCGCGTGATGAGCAAGCGCGGGCGCTATCACATTTTCGACTCGCTGGATCCTGCAGAAACAGCGTTCATCGTCATCGACATGCAGAATGCGTTCGTCAAGGGAAAGGTCAAGGCGGAGGCAGCCCTTGCCATCATTCCCAACATCAACCGACTCGCCTCGGGTGTGCGCGAACTGGGTGGGCGGGTTGGCTGGATCCAGCTACGTGCTGGCGATGAGCAGGGCCGCAGCGTCGCCCGCCTCTACCATCGGTATTTTTTCACTGAACAGGGCGCGGAAAATCATCGCAGGCAGCTGACCCCCGGCGACTGGGGCTATGAGATTTGCGATGAACTGGAAGTCCATCCAGACGACCTGAGGGCCTGGAAAACACGGCACAGCGCGTTCGTCCCGGACCACGGGAATCTGCATGAACAACTTCAGGTCAGCGGGATTAGAAATCTGCTCATTGGCGGAACCGTGACGAACTTCTGCTGCGAAACCACGGGCCGAGATGCGATGATGCTGGACTATCGGGCGGTGATGGTTTCGGATTGTAATGCAGCGCGCTATCCCGAGGATCACGCGGCTGGCCTTACCACGTTCTTCCAGAGCTTCGGAGATGTCTATTCAGTCGACGAGGTTCTCGGCGTGCTGAACAAGGGTCGGCAGGCATCGCCCTGACATGCTTTCATCATGAGTGGACAGGCGGGGGCGAGTTTGCAGATCAGGCGTCCAACGCCGGAGAGCGTGCCTGCGACTGTCGGTAGCCTGATCGCCGGACAAGCCTGTGGTGCCGATGGCGCCCGCGTTGCCGTCTATGATCCGGCGACAGCCACGGTTGTGACACACATCGCCGAAGCGGCCGAACAGACTGTTGCCCGTGCGGTGGCCGCGGCCCGTGATTCCTACGCGTCGGGTATCTGGTCTCGTGCCCCCATCTTTGAGCGCCAGAGATTGCTATACGCAGCCGCGGAATCGATCCGGGCATCAGCCGCGGAACTAGCCGCGCTGGAGAGTCTGTGTAACGGAACGCCGGTGTTGCGTTCGAGCTATCGTCAAATCAGTTCGGCTGCGGAATGGCTGCAGTACTTCGGCGAGCGCCTGGGTTCCTGGCACGGCATGGTGTATCAGCAAGTCCCGCAAACAACAACGTTGGTGACCTTCCAGCCGCGGGGCGTGGCAGCCCTTTTCGCGCCATGGAATGTGCCCGTCGGGCTGGCACTCGTCAAGCTGAGCGCCGCAATCGCCTGCGGAAACTCGGTGGTGCTGAAGGCTTCAGAGCAGACACCGCTTGCGACCCTTCGCCTGGTTGAATTGCTGCATGAAGCAGGGCTCCCGCCGGGCGTCGTCAATCTGCTCAATGGCCGGGGACAGGTCACAGGGGCGGCCCTGGCCGATGCGCCCGGCGTCGACTGTATTTCATTCACCGGCGGTGCAGCAGGCGGCCGCGCCGTTGCCCGTGCGGCCGCTGACCGGGTGATTCCCTGTCTGCTCGAACTTGGCGGAAAATCTGCGTTTATTGTCTTCTCCGACGCGGACATGGAGAGCACCGTTTCCGCAGCCGTCCTGGCAGCGTTTGGTAACAATGGTCAGGCTTGTCTGGCAGGCTCCCGTCTACTCGTAGAACGGCAATCCAGCGGCGCTTTCTTGAAGGCACTGATCGAAAGGACACAGAGCCTGCAGGTCGGAGACCCCTTCGATGGCGACACCGATATAGGGCCGATTGCGAGCAGGAACCACCTGGATTTCCTGCAAGGCTTCGTGGCCAAAGCTGCCCGGGACGGCGCAAAACTCCTCCATGGTGGGGAGACAAGACAAGATCTGTCGCCAGGCTGGTATATGGATCCGGCGATCGCCACAGTGCAGCGGGCGGATCATTCGCTGGCGCAGGACGAGATTTTCGGGCCGATTCTGACAGTAATTGAATTCGATACTGAAGAGGAGGCGTGGAGAATCGCCAATGGCACGCGCTACGGGCTCGTAGCCTACGTCTTTACGAACGATCATCAGCGCGTTCAAAGGGCAATACGGGCCCTGGATGCCGGGACCGTGCTGATTAATTCAGCAATGGTTCGTGAGAGAAACGCTCCATTCGGCGGGTTCCGCGAAAGCGGTGTAGGCAGCGAGGGTGGGGACTTCTCCATGCGATTCTTCTCACAGGAGAAAACCGTTGTCATGCCCTTGCGCGAGTAACGGGAAGTAGGCAGATGAACCACCCGGCAGGTCGATTCGCAAACGTAACCGTCATCGTGACGGGCGCCGCGCAAGGTATCGGTGCGGCATTCGCCCGCGCATTTGCCGCCGAGGGCGCCCGTGTGGGGATTCTTGATATCAGCGACGGCGGATCCCTGGCGGAGGAACTGCGGTCAGGTGGGGGTCAGGCACAGTTTGTGCGTTGTGATGTCAGTGATGTTGTGGGCGTCGACAGGGCCGTGGATGCCGTTGTTGAATACTTTGGTGCGCCGCAGGTGCTGGTGAACAACGCAGCGCTGTTCGGTACGGTTCAGAATGTCAGCCTGTTCGATATCGATGTCGAGGACTGGGATCGCATGATGGCGGTCAATGTGAGAGGACCGTGGTTGATGAGCCGCGCGGTTGCCCGCCACATGGCGGAGCATGGCGGCGGCTCGATCGTGAACATCGCCAGTAACCGCGTGTGGCAGGGCGCGCCTGATTTACTCCACTATGATGCCTCGAAGGGCGCCGTTGTCGCGATGACGCGTTCGATGGCCCGCGAGCTTGGTGTCTTGTCCATTCGGGTCAATTGCGTCGCACCGGGCCTTACCTTGAGCGAGAATGTGCGACGGCGCACGGGGATACTGGAGCGAGCGCCCCAGATCGCGGCACGCCGTGCATTGGCACGAGACCAGCAACCTGAGGATATCGTCGGTGCCGTGCTGTTTCTGGCCGGTGCCGATTCCGCATTCATTACGGGGCAGGCACTGGTGGTGGACGGCGGGAGTGTTACTCACTGACAGGAAGGGAAATCTCGAATATGGCTATTGTCACGCTTACAATTCTCGAGGGTCGCGATGAGGCCCACCTCGCGCGCCTGCATCGAGCCCTTGCTGATGTCGTGGTGCGGGAGTTGCCAGCCAAACCTCACCAGGTGCGCACCATCATTCGTCAGGTATCTGCTGCCGAGTATGCAGTGGGGGGTACGCCGGTATCCGGCATCGACGCCGGGGTAGCCGGGGATCAAACAGGCTGATCCTGCACTTGTTTGGGTTGCTGTGTATTCCGGCTTGCCAGATCTTTGATCATGTCGCGATGCTTGGCCGTATCGAAGGGAAAAAATGCGATTACGGCGGCAGACGCAAGGAAGCCCGCTGCCGGCACAAGCGTCAGAATCTGGCGAAGTCCCCGCAATGTATCCTCGCTCTGCTCCACGTTGGCCTGAAATCCGATGCCGTTGAGCATCATGCCGAGCGCCCAGGTCCCGATCGCCAGCGAAGTCTTGTTTGCAAGAGACACCAACCCGAACAGGGGTGCCTCGACACGGTCTCCCGTCAACCACTCGCCGTAGTCTGCAGTATCTGCGACCATCGCGAAAAAGGTCATCAGAAATCCGTTGATGCCGAATCCGGCGACGAAGAACAGCGCGATGAGCGGCGTCATCGATCGAACTTCCCAAAGGTACAGCGCAATCATGGCTGCAGCTGCGATCAGGCAGCCCGAGATCCACACCATGCGCTTGCTCGTCCAGTGGGTCACCTTGATCCACACCAGCGGCGCGAGCACTCCTGCCAGCGCCATTGCCGAGAGCGCCCATCGGGCTGCATCACGGTCATCCAGGTCGTACTTGAAGACATAGATAATCGTCTTGTTGAGTATCGTGTAGCAGCCGGTAAATACGATGACGCCCATAAATACCAGAAGAAACGCCCGGTTGCGCGCAACGGCGCGTACCATGTCCGGGAGGCTGATCTCAAGGATGGCCGCCGTCGCGATTGTCGGCCTGCCGCTTTCGTCAGTCGGTCCAACCCGAGCCTCTTTGGTATAGAGAAAGCAGAACCACAGACTCGCAACTGCCACGCAGGCTGAAATCAAGGCGAATCGGAGGAATCCGGCCGCCTCATCGGCTCCGCCCAGATAGGTGACTGCCGGCAGCGCAAGAAACGAGATTGTCAATGACGCAAGGGAGACGAACACACCCTTGACGCCGGCAATACTGGCGCGCTCGTCCGCATCGGTAGACAGTCTGGCGATCAGCGCGGTGTACGGCAGGTAGACAACCGTGTAACAGGTGCGAAAGACGACGTGAAGCACAAGCGCCCACACGAACAGACTCGTTCCCGTGAGGTCAGGAGAAATGAACAGCGCGACAAAGGTTGCAGCGAAGGGCACTGCACCCAGGAGAAGGTAGGGTCGGTACCGACCCCAGCGACTGCGCGTGCGCTCAACGATCCAGCCCATCAATGGATCGCTGACGGCATCCCACATCGAGGCGAAGAAAAATATCATTCCTGCCTGCGATGGGCTCAGTCCTAGTACGTCCGTATAAAAATAGAGAAGAAAGATGGCGACCGTCATCCAGGCAAGGAAAATGCCGTAGACGCCGACGGCGTAGCTGACGCGACCCGTATAGGGTAACTGGCGGGCGACCGGCGGCGAGGAGCTGAGCATTTCCATTGAGCCTCTGCGAGCTGCGGGCTTGACAACCGCCCTTAAGGTAATATGTATTGTCAACTTGAACAAGGTCGATAGCGTGGGAACCCTGCGTGCAGGCGCTGGAGTGATTCAATGCCCTACGAAAGCAGTCGCACCGGTCTGGTCGTCAGCGCACACTCGGCTGACTTCGTCTGGCGTGCTGGTGGGGCGATCGCCCTGTACGCCAATCGCGGCTACCGGATTGTCGTGGTGTGCCTGAGCTTCGGCGAGCGCGGGGAATCCGGCAAGCTCTGGAAGCAGTCCGGCATTGGACTCGGTGCGATCAAGGAGGCTCGTCGAGAAGAAGCCGAAGAGGCGGCTGGTATTCTCGGTGCTCAGTGCCGGTTCATGGACCTGGGAGACTATCCGCTGCACCCAACGCCGAGCGCGCTTGAGGACCTCGCAGCCCTTAACCAGGAACTCCGGCCAGAGTTCATCCTGACGCACTCCCTGCAGGATCCCTACAATTTTGATCACCCGCGCGCGGCTGCTCTGGCTCAGGAGGCACGGATCGTCGCCCAGGCACACGGCTTCCGCCCCGAAGGCAGAGTTCTTGGAGCCCCGCCGGTCTTCCTTTTCGAGCCGCATCAACCCGAGCAGTGCCAATGGCGACCGGATCTGTTGCTCGATATCAGCGAAGTGTGGGAGACCAAGGCGCGTGCCTTCAAACGTATGGCGGCGCAAGAGCACCTGTGGGAGTACTACACCCGGGTGGCGCTTCAACGCGGAGTCCAGGCAAAGCGAAACTCCGGACTTCCGGTCCGCCATGCCGAAGGCTATATGAGTATCTTTCCGCGCGTAAGCGCTGAATTCTGAGGTCTGCCATGAATCACACCGGCTTGGTAGTGCGCACAATCGAGCGTGAATCGCAAGATATGCTGGACCGGCTCGCCGGATTCGGGGTTGCCACCGTCCATGAAGCGCAGGGCCGTTCAGGCCTGCTGAATCATCGGCTACGACCTATCCAATCGGGTATCCGCATCGCCGGTTCGGCGATCACAGTACTGGCGCGACCTGGCGACAACTGGATGCTGCACGTGGCTGTCGAGCTGGTACAGCCCGGCGACATCCTGGTCGTGGCGGTATCCAGTGAGTGTTCAGACGGTATGTTCGGAGATCTGATCGCGACCAGTCTGATGCAGCGCGGGTGTGCAGGGCTGGTTATCGATGCTGGTGTGCGAGATGTGGCGGACCTGCGTGCGATTGGCTTTCCGGTATGGGCGCGTCGGATATGCGCGCAGGGCACGGTCAAGGCAAGTCTCGGTGCCGTGAACGTACCGGTGATGTGCGGAGGTGTTGCAATCAATCCTGGTGATGCGCTTGTAGCTGACGACGACGGTGCGGTTGTCGTGCGTCGAAGTCTTACCGGGCAGGTGGTCGAAGCCTGCGTTCAGCGACAGGCGAGGGAAGTAGAAAAACGCGACCGTCTTGCGGCGGGTTTGCTTGCGCTCGACCTGGACGACATGCGTGACACGCTGGCATCTGCTGGTCTTCGCTACGTCGAGGGTCCGATCGACTGGGAGCGCGGTGAATCAGGTCCCTCGTGAGGCGGCAGTAACATTGCGATGTCCTCGCTGACGAAAAGATGGCCATCGAATATGGGACGCGCTGTCCGGATGAGTGCGGCTCGCAAAATCTTGCCGTCAATCGGGTCTCTGTCCACCGTAACTTCGATTGCCCCTGACGGGTGTTCAATGCAAAACAGCTTGCCGGCGGGCGGATGGATCAAGTGAGTGATCGCTGAGCCGGGCATGGCCGCGGCCGCAGCAACGCTGACTGCTCCAAGGACGCCAATGGACTCATGAACTCTGTGCGGGATAAAGGTGCGGGTATGGACGACGCCACCGTGTCGCGGTGCAGATGCGAGCGTCACCTTCGGAATGGTCTTGCCGCCAACGTCCCCGAGATTCATGCGCGGTCCGGCAAGCCTGCGGATGGTCTCTATGCGGTCGGCCAGCGCAGCATTGGATTCGAGATCTTTCGGGCTTTCCAGTCCGGTGCAGCCTATCGCTGCGGCATCGACAACCACCACCGGCATCCCATAATCAATCAGCGTGCAGGCAACTCCGTCGATCAGGTCAACAGCGTTGCCCGTCGGCAGCACGGCGCCGCACGAAGATCCGGCGACATCCTCGAATTCGACTGCAATCGGCGCGTGGGTTCCAGCGACGCCATCAATATGCGTCTGCCCACGGTACATCGGCTTTCGGTCAGGGGTGCGCATACGCAAGGTCGCCCGTGCGCCGGTGTTGACCAGAAAAACGCGAATCTCTGTTTCCTCACGGCTGATGTCAACCAATCGGCGCTCAAGGGCATAGGCGGCTACGCCCGCCAGGATATTGCCGCAGGTCTGTCGAGTATTGACCAGCGGTTCATCTATCGCCACCTGGACGAACAGGTAGTCAATATCACAGCCTGGAACCCCGGACGGGCTGACTATCGCGACTTTGCTGGTCAAAGGATGACCACCTCCAAGTCCATCGATCTGCCGCGGATCCGGCGAGCCCATGGCCGCAAGAAGCACCCGTTCGAGGTCAGGTCCGAGGGATGGCAGATCCGCTGCGCTGAAAAACGCCCCTTTCGAGGTACCACCGCGGATCAGCATGCACGGAATCCGGCCCTGGCTGGTCATGGCTTTGGATCCGACCCGAATTCACCGTCACCGTACCGGAAGGCGACGTAGGTCCATCGTTGTGAGGAGAGCATGAAATGTCCGCTATCGAGTCCAGGCTGACGCAACTTGGTTTGAGCCTGCCACCGCCACTGGTGCTTCCCAGTGCCAATCGTACCAGCGCGGTGGCTGTGGGGGAGATGCTCTACGTCAGTGGACACGGAGCAGCGCTGTTGGACGACCAACGGGTCCCGCGTCGCGGCAGAGTCGGCACCGAAGTCAGTGAGCGCGACGCCTATCGCACGGCCCGGGCGCTGGCGCTGAAGATGATCGCGACGGTTCGCCATCATGTCGGGGACCTCGACCGCGTCGAGAGGGTTGTCAAGATCCTGGGCATGATCAACGCTCACGAGGATTTCGAGCGCCACAACAAGGTGCTTGATGGTGCATCCGATCTGTTCTTCGAAGTGTTTGGTCCCGAAGTCGGTTGCCACGCAAGGTCTTCGGTCGGCGTGGCAGGGTTGGTGGCTCGTCAGCCAGTCGAGATCGAGGGCGTATTCCACATTCGCACCCTGCCGAAGGGCGTCCAGTAGAGCGGGTTGCCCGCCAGCCCGCGCAGAGTCAGCAAGACAAATTATATTGCAATGCGATGCCTGCGCATGCGGTCCTGTCTGCTTTTTCTCTGCCTGAAGGACCGAAATACCTGAGCATGCGAGCGAGCGACCCCTGGAACGTTGTAAGAGCGCAACACCAATAGCCCTCCCAAAGGAATTCCATTTCACTGGCTCTGTTAAGGGATATATCCCCGAAGATCGTTCGTGTCACGCAGTCCGATGAGTCATCATCCCGACAAATCGATTGCATATTGCATTCGAAGTCTCTTAGGGGTAGTCTCGAATCGGCGTCGGCTTTACAAGTGGATTTCACTTTGGTGAATATTTGCAGCAGCTCGCAAGAGTGGACGGTAGAGGCTGTCAACAAGAGGTGATTCGCGCGGGGGGGTACCGGGCGGGTTGGGAAATAGGGGCGTCGCGCTTCTCCAAGCGCTACGGGCAACCGGCCCAGAGCGGCCGCAGCAGGAGAAAATCATGTCCAGTTTCACTCGTTTTCGAAGCCCGGCGGCGGGCACATGTGTCTCACTCGCCGTGGCGGCCGCCTTGTTTGCTGCCGATGCGGCAGCTCAACTTGACGAGATTGTCGTTACGGCTCAACGCCGCGCGGAAAGCCTTCAGGATGTACCGCTCGCTGTGAGTTCTCTTGATGCTGAAGCGATGGGCAGGGCAGGAATCACCGATATAAGTCGACTCGAGTTCGCCGCTCCTGGGTTCACGTTCGGCGCCTCCGGTTCCGATGCGCGGCCGGCGATCCGCGGTACGCGTACCGAGACCGTCAGCAACGCGGCAGATCCCACGACTGCCTTCTATGCCGATGATGTTTATCAGCCGCGGACGAGTTCGGCACTGTTGCCGTTTGTCGATGTATCTCGCGTGGAAGTACTGCGTGGACCGCAGGGAACCCTTTTCGGCCGGAACGCATTCGGCGGGGCTGTACGGGTGTTCAGCAATGCGCCTACCAATGAACTGCAGGGTGGCGCTGACGTGCAGATCGGGAACTACGAACACCTGCGAGTCAGTGGATATGTGAATTTGCCTGTAAACGATCAGTTCCAGCTTCGTATCGCCGGCCTGCGGGAGGTCCGCGACGGTTATGTCGAGAATATCTTCATCGACAACGACTCCATGCTCGATGAAGATCAGGATTTCGTAAGGGTATCGGCCAGGATTCTGCCGAATGACGACATCGACATCGTACTGCGGGCGCATCACTGGAAGCAGCGTGGAAGCGGCGGTGGCGCTTTCGGCTACTACAATGCGGGCACGCAGATCGACCCCGGGACCGGCCTGACGGACTTGAATGGCCCCTTGGTCCAGATCAATACGCGCAATGGTGCAGGCGGAACGACGCTCGTCACGGATCCGTACAAGGTCAGCCGTGATCAGCCCACAACCCAGGATGGTGAGCAACTGGCACTTTCGGGAACGTTGACGTGGGGTCTTGGCGGGATGGACCTTACGCTCATCAGCAGCTTCATCGATGCTGATCTTGTGCGCAACAATGATGATGATTTCTCGGAAAACCCGGGTTCGATCACCACTATTGCAGATGACTACCGCACTTACAGTCAGGAAGTGCAACTGGCTTCCACCGGCGACGATAACTTCATGGACTGGGTGGTTGGTGCCTTCTACTACAACGATAAGTCCTCGTATCTTTTCCTTTTCGATAACCCGTTCGTCATTGTCGGTGGCGTGCCGACTGCGACCCCCAGTCCGGGCATTGAATTTGGTAATGAAACTTTTGTGGACACACGCTCGACGGCGGTGTTCGGGCAAGCCACCTTCAACGTGACAGAGCAGCTCGGATTGCGCGCCGGAGTGCGCTATACCCGCGACGAAAAGGAATTTACGGTATTAAGCCGGACTACTTCCACGGACGGAAACCAGACGGCCGCCGGAGACGAGACATTCTCCGAGGTGACCTACCTGGCCGGTGTCGACTTCAAGCTGACGCCCGAAAATCTGCTGTATGCGAGTTATTCCACCGGATTCAATGCCGGTGGCTTCAACTCGAATGGCACCAGCTACGAGGAACAGAAAGTTGATGCATTTGAAATAGGGTCCAAGAACCGGTTTCTGGATGGGATCCTGCAGTTGAACGTGTCTGCCTATTTCAACGACTTCAAGGATCTGCTTGCACAGCAGTACATCACCGTAGGTCCAACCGTGCTGGCAATTCAGACGAACGCCGGTGCTGCGAAAGCTCGCGGGGTAGAGCTGGAATTGCAGGCTGCACCAACCGCGGAGCTGCGTGTTGGTGGCTTCGTCACCTACAATAAGGCGACTTTCGGCGACTATATTCTGGGAAATCCCTTCGCGCTCGGCGGAACCCCCGGGTTGCCGACCAACGCTGTCCAGTTGGACGGTCAAGACATACCGTTGCATCCCACTTGGGCCCTCGGTGCCACAGCCAGTTATGATATAGACGCCGGTCAGTTAGGCACCTTCACCCCCTTCGTGCAGTCTGCCTATAAGGGAGATCACGTCACTTCCGATCTGGGCTTCACCGCCAGCCGACAGTCCTCTTACACAAAAACGGATCTTCGGCTTTTCTGGTTGTCGCGCAGTGAGAATTGGGGCGCTGAGGCTTATGTCCAGAACCTGGAGGACAAGGCAGTCATCAATCGCAGCACTGTTGGCGGCCAGACCGCGATCTTCCAGAACTTCGCACCACCGCGCACATTCGGTCTGAAATTCCGATATCGCTTCAATTAGGGATCGAGTCCCGTTTGCCGTAGCTTGTAACCGGGAGGGGTGTGATCCCCTCCCGGTTTTTGTCCTTGTAGACGGGTCGACAACCCGTGGTGATGGTACTTAAATTGATGAACAATGAATGGACGCGCCCGCATTTGGATCTCGGATTGGTGCGATACGCGGATCTTCGCCCTTGTACGACGGCCTTCATTGACACTCGGACGCCCGGCAGCGACCGGAAGGAGAACTTCACCATCATCGGCCCGGGCGTGGCCGAGAATCCGGCGCAGTTCGTGCATATCTCCGAGCCGCATGGCTTCAACATCGGCGGTGCACGCCAGCCACCGCGCTGTGTCAACTCGCAACACAGCCACGAGTCCGAAGAGGTATTCCTCGTCAACTCGGGTCGTTGGCGGTTTCTGACCGGTGAGCGCGCAGACGGACCGTCCATCGAACTCGGGCCGGGCGATGTCATCAGCCTGCCGACACATGTTTTTCGGGGCTTCGAGAATATTGGCGATGATGTCGGATTTTTGTTCGCTGTGCTCGGTGGCGACGATCCGGGACGCGTCACCTGGGCACCGCATGTGCTCCGGGAGGCGCGCGCCCACGGTCTGATCCTGCTGGAAAATGGCAGTTTGGTCGACACCCGTGCCGGTGAGCCGATCCCCGCCGGGGAGACGCCGGTGCAGCCGTTGAGCGCCAGCGAAGCCGCCGCATTTCGGACGCTCAGTGCAGATGAACTCTCGCGGGCGGTCATACGCTATCCGCGGAAAGTACCTGTTCAGGGAACAGGTGGGCTCTCGAACGCCACGGGTGTCGTCGAATTGCCCCTGATCGGCACCGAAAGTCCCGACGAACGAATTGGCGTGGGAGCGGTCGCCCATGATCATGGCTTTCACCTGCGACTGCTGCACCTTTCAGCAGGCGCGGCAGTGAAGATGCATTCCCGAGAGGAGCGCGAGGTCCTGCTGATGCATTCCGGTCGAGTGCATGTACAAACCCCCGCCGACAGCGTGGCGTTGAGCAGTGGTGATACTCTGTCGATACCGGTTGGCATGCCGCGCAGCTTCAGCAATTCCGAGGCGCACGCGGCGGCGATGTTCATAGTGCGTGCGGGTAACGCACCGTCAGCGGCGAGTCCGCACGCCGACTGAAGGTGCATCTGCCAGACACGCGACATGGGGACCGCTTGTTGTGAGTGATATTCAGGCAGCAAAGGCCGTAGTACGGTCCTTCTACGAGGCCGTGGCTTGTGCTGGACCCGAGGAAGTGGGCGAAGTCCTTTCTATTCACACGGCGCCCGGGTATATCTGGCGGGGCATGCATCCCTTCTATGAGCAGCACGGTGCGCGCGCCGTCGCTGATGTTTTCTGGGGCCCCCTGCTTAGCTCCTGGACCTCGCTCCAGCGCCGCCAGGATATTTTCCTGGCCGGGTACAGCGAGACTGACGGAACGCTGTGGGTGGCCAGCATGGGTCACTTCATTGGTCTGCGGGATGGAAGCTGGCTGGGTATTCCAGCCACCCGGAAGCTTGCGACCTTGCGGTATGCGGAGTTCAGTCAGGTCGTGGACGGCAAGATTTCGCAGTCCGCGATGTTCTGCGACATCGTCAGCGTGATGCTCCAGGCCGGCATCCATCCACTGCCGGTGTCCACAGGCGTTGAAATCACCATTCCCGGCCCGCGCAGTCATGACGGGCTGCAATTCGACGCCTGCGACCCTGCCCAAGCGCGCAAGACACTGGATCTGGTCAACCGTATGAAGGATGACCTGGCGCGTGCAAACGCCTCACCGCCCGACGACTGGATCGAAGTGCTCGGCAGAACCTGGCATCCAGACATGCTGTGGTTCGGCCCCTCGGGAATCGGTTCGACCTACACGATTGAACGTTACCGGCAACAGCACCAGGCGCCGTTTCGCGACAACCTGGAGAACATCAGATTCAATGGCCACGTCTGCCGAATCGCCGAGGGTCCCTACGCGGCCTGGTTTGGCTGGCCGAACCTGACCATGAAGTCTCGGGGAGGCTTCCTCGGGCTTCCCCGCAGTGATGGCGACCTGCATATGAGGATCGTGGATATCTATCGCCGTGACGGCGACAAGCTCGCGGAAAACTGGATTTTCATCGACCTCCTGTACTGGATGCAGCAGCAGGGTGTGGATGTGCTGGAGCGCGTCCGCAAGATTGCTGGAAGCCACTAGTGTGCGGCAGGCAGGAGAACACTCGCCCGGTTCACCCGTACCCGGTTGCAGCGATCCTGCGGAGTCACCGCTCGCAATTACGCTGGCCGACGTAGAGGCCGCCGCGCGCCTGATCGAAGGGCAGATCATCCGCACGCCGACCCTTCGCTCCCAGACGCTGTCGAAGATCACTGGCGCGGACGTCTGGCTGAAATTCGAAAACCATCAGTTCACGGCGTCCTTCAAGGAGCGCGGTGCGCTCAATCGTCTGCTTGCGCTGGATGCGCACGAGCGTGCGACAGGCGTGATTGCCATGTCCGCTGGTAACCATGCCCAGGGGGTTGCATATCACGCGCAGCGTCTTGGCATTCCCGCCACGATTGTCATGCCGCGCTCGACACCCAATGCCAAGGTCGATCAAACGCGGGTCTTCGGCCCCGAGGTAATCCTGCATGGCACGGTGTTCGATGAATCTGCCGTGCTGGCCCGCAAGCTTGCCGAGACGCGGGGTCTGACGATGGTTCACCCCTACGATGATCCGGCTGTGATGGCCGGGCAGGGCACGCTCGCGCTGGAGCTGCTCGCCGATGCGCCCACACCGGATATCATTCTGGTGCCGATCGGCGGTGGTGGACTTATCTCGGGTGTGGCCACTGTGATGGCTGCTCGCGCGGCGGCAACGCAGGTCATAGGCGTGCAGACCGAGCGGTTCCCGGGCGCCTGGGCCGCCCTGAAGGGTCAGGCCTGCGAGACCGGTTCTGCGACCATCGCCGAGGGCATCGCGGTGAAGGCGCCGGGTGAGAAGACCTTGCCGATTATCCGCGAAAGGGTCCACGACGTGCTGCTTGTATCCGAGTCGGATCTCGAGCGTGCGGTGCTGATGCTGCTGGAGATCGAGAAGACGGTGGCGGAAGGCGCTGGATCGGCCGGACTCGCCGCACTGCTGGCCCACCCCGAACGTTTCAGGGGTAAGCGAGTCATGCTGCTCGTATGCGGCGGCAACCTCGACTTGATGGTGCTCTCATCGGTGATTCTGCGAGGCTTGGCGCGCTCGCATCGGCTGGTGCGGATTCGCACCGAGATCCCGGATCTGCCCGGCGCGCTGGGCGATGTCTGCAAGTTGCTTGGCGAACTCGACAGCAACATCATCGACATCCAGCACCAGCGCGCCTTTGGTGGTTCGTCGGTGCGCGCCACGGGTATAGATTTTCTGTTGCAGATGCGTGGCGCCGAACAGACCGAAGAGGTCCTCGATACTCTCTCCCGACGCGGCTACACGGCCCGGGTTGTCGACGGCTGACCGACACCCCGAGCCTCGCCGTCGCACGATGTGCTATCAGGACACAACGCGCATGGATCCTCAAGCCTATACCGGAAGCCACCTCGGTGCGCCTATAGCGCTTTATCGCCTCGCACACGGAGCACTGGAGGCCTGGATCTCCAATCTGGGTGCTATCGTCGTGGGGCTTCATGTCCCTGACGCTCAGGGGCGGTGCGCGGATATTGTCCTGGGCTGCCCCGACCTGGCGACCTATCTGGAGTCACATCCCTATTTCGGTGCCATCTGCGGCCGGGCCGCCAACCGCATCGCCTACGGGCGCTTTCAGCTCGATGGCTGCAGCTACCAACTGGCCTGCAACGACGGTGCCCATCATCTGCATGGTGGCCCCGAAGGCTTTCATCGCCGCGTCTTCGACGTAATCGCCCACCAGGCCACCGGCGAAAGCCCCTCGCTGCTGTTGCGCCTCGACAGCCCCGATGGCGACGAGGCATACCCGGGCGCGCTCAAGATCACTGTGCGCTACAGCCTCACTGCCAGCGCTCTGCGCATCGATGTTCTTGGCAGCTGCCAGGCGCCTACTATCGTCAATCTGACCCATCACGGCTATTTCAACCTTGGGGGCCACGAGCATCCCTCCATCCTGAACCACATCGTGCAATCACCCGCCAGCCGTTTTCTGGCCACCGATGCCAGCAGCATCCCGCTGCCCGGCACCGCCTGCCCGGTGGCACACGGCCCTTTCGATTTTCGCAAGCCCAAAGCCCTCGGCGCCGACATCAGCCAGGACCATGAACAGCTGCGCCTCGCCGGTGGTTATGACCATCATTTTGTCGTCGAGGGGGAGGGCTTCCGCTGGGCGGCTCGTGTGCAGCATGTCGCCAGCGGCCGTAGCCTGGAGCTCTGGACTAACGCCCCCGGATTCCAGCTGTATACCGGCAACCGGCTCGACCGCAGCGTACGTGGCAAGGACGGCAGTCGCTATGGTCGGCACAGTGGCCTGTGCCTCGAAGCGCAATGGCCACCCAACGCGGTCAACCGGCCTGACTTTCCCTCGCCCATTCTGCGTCCTGGCGAAACGTATCACTACCGCTGCGAATATCGCTTCCCTCACCTCAGAGAGTGAAGCACATCAGCCGGCGCCATCGCCTTGAGGGGCACTGCGAAGAATTATTGAAAAGACCCGGACAGCTGAACCGCTGCGAGACAGCCGCAGAGGCTCGGGCACGCTTTGTGTCAGAGGCGGCTCACAGGCCGCGCGCCGCTTTCGCGTACCAGTTGCCGGTACACGGCAGCGCTTGATTTCGGCGTCCGCGTAAAGCTTTTCCGGTCGACAGAATACAATCCGAACTTCGGGCCATAGCCGGAGCGCCATTCAAAATTATCCATCAGGCTCCAGTGGATATAGCCCAGAACTGGTATCCCCTCTGCACGGCAGGTTCGGAGATGACCCACCGACCCGCGAAGATGCGTGATCCGGTCTTCGTCCCGCGTCGTCTCGATTCCGTTCTCGGTGATTATGATGGGGACACCTGCGTGGGTGTAGGCTTCTCGGATCGCTACGGAAATGACATCAGTCGAGACATCATTACCGCTGGCGTTCTTGAGTGCGTCCTGTGGTGCCGGTGCGTAGCCGTCAGCGCCAACAAGAAGTCGCATGTACGGCTGAACCCCCAGAAAATCATCATTCCGGACGGCTTCGTAGAACGGCGCGCGCGCCTCAGAAAAAATCTTGCCGTGCAGGGCCTCGCCACCCGGCGCCGGCAAGATATCCTGAAGGGCCAGTGTCATGCCGGCGGGAACCCCTGGCGCAACAGTCCGGATGATATCCATAGCCCGGGCATGGGCCGCCAGGCACGCATCACGCACAGCGTATGAATCGCCCATGAAGTACGCATTGAACCGGTCTGACCCGGAAGCCCGTGTCGCTTCGGCAATCATCGCGTTATCCTCAGGATAAGGACGTTCCCCGCGCATGACCCAAGAGTTCACCTGAGCATTTGGCTCGTTCATTGTGCAGAAGGCACCAGCGAGTGAGCCCAACTCCCGCACGACTTTTTCCACATACCGGCCAAAATGATCCACCGTATCCGGAGTTTCCCAACCCCCGGCCGCCGCCAGCCATCGCGGGCTGGTGAAATGATGCAGGGTGAGAACAGGCAGAATGCCTGCTTCGCGGCAGGCGGCACACATCTGCCGATAGACATCGATCGCAGCCGCAGAGAAGCGACCGCGCTCCGGCTCGATTCGCGCCCATTCGAGAGAAAACCTGTAAGTGTTCAGTCCCAGCGCCTTGACCATGGCGATATCTTCACGCCAGCGGTTCCAGCTGTCACAGGTATCACCTGATGGTTCGGCGAAATTCGTACATTGGAGATGTTCCAGAACCCAATAGTCACTGCTGAAGTTATTGCCTTCAATCTGGTGTGAGGCGGTCGCAACCCCCCAGAGAAAATTCTCGGGGAAAGTCCTGTCGCGGGGCTGGGCATCAGCCTGTGTGTTCTCAACATGCACGTTCATTTGGGGCGCTCTGACGAGCGGGCGGAAAGGGTTTCCGGCAAGGTGAACCAGAGCAGTGCCGACATGGCGAACACGACAGCGCCCGCCAGCAAGCTGGCTTGCATTCCTGCGGCTGCCGCGAGGGCACCTGTCGCGACAGGCGCCAAAAAGCTGAAGATCCGCCCCCAGTTGAAGATGGAGGCCGCGGTACTGCGCAGGTGCGATGGAAACATTTCCGCGAAATATATACCCCAGACTACCTGGGCGGACATGCAGAGGCTGATCCCCAGGTACAAAGCCGAAAGCAACGCCACGTTTGCGGGCGCTACGACGAATGCGGCCATCAGAATGCCGACTCCGACGAACCCCAGCACCCCAATCTTGCGGCCGGCGCGGTCTGCGGCCCAGCCCCACGCCAACCCCCCGATGGCGCCACCGAACCCGGCGAAGGTGACGACCGTCCCGATGGCGCTTCCGTCAAGTCCGCGCACGTCGCGCAGAAAGGTCGTGGCCCAGCCAAAAAATGCCTGATAGCCGAGAAAATTCAAACCGGTCAGTGCCACAAGCCGTATGGTCAGGCTGCGGTAGGGTGCTGCGAACAGCTCCAGGGCAGGGACTTTGGCCGGCTTGGCCGCAGCGGTATCGCTTCCGCCCCAGGGCAGCATTCGGCGGTCATCCGGAACGAAGGTGAACAGGACCACAGCGATGCCTAGCGGGGCGAAGCCGCCGATCCAGAGCATCAAGGTCCAGTCGGTATCGAGCAGTGAACGGCCGAGCCAACCTTGAACCATCACGCCCACGGCGTAAGACACGCCGACGAAGCTGGCAAGTCGGCCACGAATACCAGGGGGAAACAGGCCAACATAGAGCCCGACGGCACACGCAAAAACACCGCCCAGGAAGAAGCCCAGCAACAGGCGCTGTAGCAGCAGCTCGGTCAGGTCTGTGACCGCAAGCCCGAGCAGGAGTGCTGCACCGTAACCGAAGGTCACGAATGCCAGCAGATTACGACGGCCGAATCGGTCGGCCAGTTGTGCAAGGACCACTGCTCCGAGCAAGGCGCCGATGCTCTGGGCGGTGTAGCTTAGTCCTGCCTGCTGAAGGGAAAGGTCAAGGCTTTCCTGAATGTACGGCCGCAGTATGTCGACTGTATTCCATGCGAAGGAGTAGAAGACATAGCTGACCAGAATCAAGCCGAAGGCGATGATCCGCCGCAAGCTGCTGATATCTTCGGCTCGTCTCATCAGCGATCTCCTCTCCCCACAGGTGTCGCCGTCGATCATTGTTGACGGGCCTCAAAGGATGCTGGCAAGCTTTGCATTCGCAGTCAATACCAAATCTTCCGATTGGCGGGTTGGTGAGGCCAGACCAGAGGAATAATCGACCTTGATCCGCATCGACCATCACGGCCTCACGCTCATCTTCGATCTTGACGGCGACTTACCAGCTCGGCTTGTGCACCTGGGAACGTCAGCTGGCGCTGAAGTCGCGCCTGCTCCCGAAAACGCGTGGGCCTGGCGCATGGTCGAGGTCGCCGCCGCTGGAGAAGACCATGACTACATCGCGGCCGGCCGTTCGGCAGGCACGGCGCTCGGCGGGCGGCTGAGACCGATCGATTGGCGCGACCAGATGGTCGAAGGAGGCCGGCGAATCGAAGTCGAGCAGCGCGATCCCGTGACGGGCCTGACGGTGACCAGCTGTTTTCAGTTGTTCGACGAGGTTGCGGCTGTCGAAAGCTGGACCGAGGTCGCTGGCGGCACAGCGCCTGTCAACGTGACTTCCGTGTCGAGCGCTTTTCTGTGCGGGGTGGTCAAAGGGCTTTCGGGCGGACGGGGCACAAGAGGGGAGCTCTGGATCCCGGACAACGGATGGTATGCCGAGTTTCAGTGGCGGCGTGCGTCGCTGAGTGCCCTGGGGCTCAACAACAATTTCGCATTCGGCAGCCGACACGTCGGCGCGCAATCCGTCGGCACGTGGTGCAGCGCCAACCATCTGCCCATGGGCTATCTGCAGCGCAGCGACGGCGCAGGGCTGCTGTGGGAAATACTCCATGATGGCTCTTGGAGCTGGCAGGTCGGCGAGACAGCCCACGACCTCTATCTGCATATCGCCGGCCCGACCGAACAGACTGGACAGTGGTGGCGCGACATGGGTCCGGGTGATCGGATGTCCACGGTTCGTGTTGCATTGGCCCCCTCTGTGCACGGTTTCGCCGGAGCGGTCGGCGGGCTGACCGCGTGGCGCCGTCGGCGCCGGACCGCCTCCATGGGCAACCACCCGGTGGTCTTCAACGACTACATGAACTGCCTGATGGGTAATCCGGAAGAGCACAGCGTGATGCCGCTGATCGACGCGGCGGCCTCGGTCGGGGCTGAGGTCTACTGCGTCGATGCCGGTTGGTATGCCGAACCGGGCGTGCGTTGGTCGGCGGTGCTGGGCGACTGGACGCCAAACAAGACCCGTTTCCCAAATGGCTTGGGCCCGGTCATGGACCGGATCAGAGAGCGCGGGATGGTACCGGGCTTGTGGTTCGAAATAGAGGTCATGACCGCCAGCTGCTCGGCGTTCGCGACGCTCCCCGACGACTGGTTTCTCAAGCATCATGGACGCCGATGGGTGGCGCACCGACGCCATCTGCTGGATTTCAGGAACCCGGAGGTGCGGGCATTCGCTGAACGCGCCGTGCACAGCCTTGTCCGCTCGCTGGGATTGGGCTTTCTGAAGCTGGATTACAATACTGGCAGCGGCCACGGACCCGACGACAGTCAGGAAAGCCCCGGGGCAGCGCTGATGGATCATCAGGATGCCTTTCTGTCATGGATCGACGGACTTCGACGACAGTTTCCTGATTTGATGCTGGAACACTGTGCCAGCGGCGGCATGCGGATCTGCCAACCGTTCCTGTCGCGAATGGGGCTGACCTCGAACAGCGATCAGGGAGATCCTCAGCACGTTGCGCGCATCGCGGCAGCTGCCCCCGCGATCATTCCCCCGGAGCAGAACGGGACCTGGGCGCTACCACGAAAGGAAGATCCTCCCGAGCAGGTCGCCTTTTCGATGGTCAATGCCGTGCTGGGAAGAATGAACCTTGCCGGCGACACCGCGGCGCTCGCACCCGACCAATTGCGGCTCGTGAGTGAGGCGGTCGCGCTGCACAAGACGCTGCGCGACGAGATCGCTTTTGCGCTGCCAGTGTGGCCACTGGGGCTGCCAGCCTGGGATGACGCGTGGCTCTGCCTGGGCCTGCAAACGAAGCAGCGCCTGCTGCTGGCGGTGTGGCGCCGAACTGGCGGCTCGGGTGGAATTGAGATCCAATTGCCAGCTGACGCGACGTCTGTCGAGCAACTCTATCCGACAGCTTGGCCAACTAGTTGGGTCGAGCGGGACGGCGTGCTGAAAGTCGAGCTGGCGGAACGCTCGGCCCGGCTTTTCGGCGTCACTTTGGCGCTGACACCACACGTCGGAAACCGCGAGCAGCCTCCTCTGCAGTAAGAGGTGCCAGCTCGAGGATCAGTCCTCAAAGGCCTCTGTCAGAGCGCGACGTCCCAGGAGGAACGCATCAGCGACATGCTGCAAGGGCACCACATCCACGTCCGAAGTACCTGCCTCGATAAGCCGGACGAAATACCGATAGAGTTCCGGATATTCAGCCGGAACCTCGTCGATGAGCGTGCGGCCCGCATGGGTAAGTCGTGCACCACCGGCCGACAGCACGAGCGGCCCGTCGTCGGTCTCGATCCGGATCTCCCAGACCTGCGGTCCGGTCTGGCGAAAATCCAACGCGGCCCGAACCGACAGGCCGCCTGAATCGCTGAACGCGAGGTCCGCGGCGATGGGCGCCGCCCGGTTGGACGGGAACGTCAACATGGCGTCGGTGACGAAAAGGGCCTGCGGCAGGATGCTCGTCAGAATAGACAGCGCATTGATTCCAGGGTCGAACACGCCCAGCCCACCCGGCTCCCAGATCCAGGTCTGCCCCGGATGCCAGACTCTGACGTCTTCCTTCCACTCGATTGCCACTGACAGGACCTGGCGCTCGGCAAGCCATGCACGGGCCGGCTCGACCGCCGGCGCGAAGCGGGAATGCCAGGCCGCAAAGAGGCTTGCGCGGCTGCGACGTGCCTGGCCGATCAATGGCGCAAGTTCGCCAACGGTGGAGCCTGGTGGTTTTTCAAGCAGCACATGCTTGCCGGCCGCCAGCGCCTGCAGGGCTTGGTCGCGTCGTATCTGCGGAGGCGTGCAGAGCGCCACCGCATCCAGCGACAGGCCGGAGCCCAGCAGCTGCTCCATCCTGGCAAAGTTCGAAACCTTGTCCAGGCCGCCGCTTCGGCTCACGGTCGCCACGAGCTCGAGTTCCGGGATGGTCGCAATGGTCGGCAGATGCTGATCGCGGGCAATCTTGCCCAGGCCGACGACAGCGATGCGGATGCGGTTCATCGAAGCACGCCTTCAGGTGCAGTCAGACTTTTTGCGCCACGGGCTTGAGGGGTCTTCAAGCGTCTGCAGGTGCAGGCTGATGCACGCCATCCACGCAGCGGGCCAGGCGAAACGGATTGTCGGCCTGCAGGGAAGCCGGCAAAAGCGCGTCGGGCAGACCCTGATAGCACACCGGCCGAAGAAAACGCCGGATTGACAGCGTTCCGACCGACGTCGTTCGGGGGTCGGAGGTCGCCGGGAACGGACCGCCATGCACCATCGCGTGGCAGACTTCAACGCCTGTGGGCCAGCCGTTGGCCAGAATACGACCGGCTCTGGTTTCGAGGATCGGCAGCAGCACGCGGGCGAAGGGATGGTCTGCCGCGGCGAGATGGATTGTGGCCGTGAGCTGTCCTTCGAGGGCTTCCGCCACGCCGACCATCTCGTCTTCATCGGCGCAGCGCACCAGCAGCGCGCAGGCGCCAAAGACCTCGTGGGACAATTCGGGCGCGGAGCAGAAGCTGTTGGCATCGGTGGCGAAGAGGGTCGCCCGGCAGGCATTCGACTCTGCCGTCTCCGGACCGACGGCCACCTGCCGCACAGCGGGATGCGCAGCGAAGGAAGACACTCCTTGCCGATAGGCTGCCGCAATGCCGGGGGTCAGCATGGTGGCGGGAGCGGTGGCCCGCAACGCTTCGGCGGCTGCCTCGAGGAACCGCTGCAGCGCGGCGCCTTCCTGGGCGACCAGAATGCCGGGATTGGTGCAGAACTGGCCGGCCCCGAGCGCCAAGGAGGCAACGAAATCTGTCGCCAAAGCCTCGGGACGATCGGACAGCGCCGCTGGCAGCAGGAACACGGGATTGATGCTGCTCATCTCGGCATACACGGGAATCGGCACCGGACGCTCGGCGGCGATGCGGCCTAGTGCCAGTCCACCGGCCCGCGACCCGGTGAAGCCTACCGCCTGAATGCGGGGATCGGCGACAAGCGCAGCGCCCAGGGTGTTGCTCGTCCCGGTCAGCAGCGAGAATACGCCCGCAGGAAGCCCGGCCTCGGCAACAGCGTCACGGATAGCCCGGCCCACGAATTCGGATGTGCCGGGATGCGCCGGATGTCCCTTGACGATCACGGGGCAGCCGGCGGCGAGCGCCGAAGCGGTATCGCCACCTGCAACCGAGAAGGCCAGCGGGAAGTTGCTGGCACCAAAGACCGCTACCGGGCCGATACCGATGTGGCGCAGGCGTATATCCGGACGCGGCTGCGGCTTACGTGCCGGCAACGCCGGGTCGATGCGCGGTTCATCTGCGCCGCCCCTGCGGATCCATTCGGCCAGGAACCGCAGCTGGCCGACCGTGCGCGCGCGCTCGCCCTGCAATCGCAAGGTCGGCAGGCCCGTCTCCTGACAGGCACGCTCGATGAGCTTGTCACCGAGTGCCTCGATTTTTTCAGCGATCGCGTCGAGCAGATCCGCGCGCTGGCCAGGCGGTGTGTTGCGAAACACGGGAAAGGCCTTTTCGGCCAGCCCCGCCGCTTCTGCGACGTGCTGGGGTCCGGCCTCGCTGAAAGCAGGCTCAAGGCGGTCGTCGGAGGCAGGGTTGATGGCATGGAAGCGCGCCGCGCTGTCCAGATCGCGCGCCCCTGCGAGGATGCGTCCGTTGATGGTCCCAGTCATGGTCAGTGGCCCCAGCGTAGAACGAGTGGATCGAGTCGGCGGGCCGTCTCCAGCAGGCCGGCGCGAATAGCGGGATGCAATGGCGGCACAGGCGCACGCACAGTGTCATGCGCAATGATCCCGCCCTCCATCATGAGCACCTTGCAGGCGGCGAAGGCGCACTGGCGGTTCTCGTAGTTGATCAGTGGCAGCCAGCGTTGATACGCGGCCGCGGCGTCCTCGCGGCGGTCAGCAAAGTAGGCGTCGGTGATCTGGCGCATGCCGTCGGGAAATGCGCCGCCGGTCATCGCACCCGTGGCGCCGGCATCGAGATCGGCCAGCAAGGTGATGCCTTCCTCGCCATCCCACGGTCCCTCGATGGCATCGCCGCCAGACTCGATCAGAGCGCGCAGCTTGGCCGCGGTGTGTGGCACTTCGATCTTGAAGTACGCCACATTGCCGATCTCCCGGGCCATCTGCACGAGGAAGGACACCGACATGGGCGTTCCCGCCATGGGCGCATCCTGAACGAGGATCGGGATGCTGATGGCCTCGGACACGGCACGATAGAAATCGTACACAGACGACTCGGGCACGCGCAGCGTTGCGCCATGGTAAGGCGGCATGATCATCACCATGGCCGCCCCCGCCTGCTGCGCGCGGCGGCAACGCGCTGCACACACGGACGTGGCGAAGTGGCTGGTGGTAACGATGACCGGGACGCGCCCGGCCACGTGCTCCATGACCGTGGTCATGACGATCTCGCGCTCGGCATCCGTCAGTGAGAACTGTTCCGAGAAGTTGGCCAGGATGCACAGGCCATGGGCGCCGGCGTCGATCATGAACTCCACCGCGCGCTTCTGCCCCTCGAGGTCGAGCGCTCCGCGATCGTCGAAGACGGTGGGTGCAACGGGGAACACGCCGCGATAGGGCCTCGTCGCCGGAGATGGCGTCATGCGTTCGCCATTTAGTGATTGTCGCGGGGAACGGGCGCGCCGGAACGTCCCACCAGGAAATCGAAATCCGCACCCTGGTCGGCCTGCAGGACGTGGTCAAGATACAGCCGGGTATAGCCGCGCGTGGGTTGACCGGTCGGTGGCTGCCAGCCTTCCCGCCGCTGCGCGAGCTCCTGATCACCGACATGAAGGTGCAGCGAACGGGCCGGTACATCGAGAGTGATCTGATCGCCTGTCCGCACCAGCGCCAGCGGACCGCCGGCCGCCGCCTCCGGCGCCACGTGCAGGACGACGGTGCCATAGGCCGTGCCTGACATGCGCGCATCGGAAATCCGGATCATGTCGCGTACGCCCTGGCGGAGCAGCTTGGCGGGCAGTGGCATGTTGCCGACTTCCGCCATGCCCGGGTAGCCCCGGGGTCCGCAGTTCTTCAAGACCATGATGCAGGACGCGTCGATGTCCAGCGCCTCGTCATCCACGGCGCGGCGCATCTCCTCCACATTCTCGAAGACGACCGCACGACCGGTATGACTCAGCAGCGCCGGCGATGCAGCGGACGTTTTGATCACCGCGCCGTTGGGTGCGAGGTTGCCGGTCACCACGGCAATACCAGACTGGGCTTTGACTGGCGCGGCGAAGGAAGTGATCACTTCCGGATTCCAGCAGGGGGCGTCGGCGACATTCTCCCAGATGGTCCGGCCGTTCACCGTCCGCGCCTCGCGATTGAGCAGGCCATTCTCACCGAGCGCCCTCAAGACCGCCGGTACTCCGCCTGCATAGTAGAAGTCCTCCATCAGGAAGCGACCCGACGGCATGAGGTCAACCAGGCACGGCACGTCCCGGGAAAGGCGGTCGAAATCATCCAGCGTCAACGGCACGCCGACCCGACCGGCGATCGACAGCAGATGCACCACTGCGTTGGTCGAGCCGCCGATGGCGGCGAGGGTGCGGATGGCGTTTTCAAAAGCGCTTCGGGTCAGGACGTCAGACGGTTTGAAGTCCTCTTCGACGAGCTCGACGATGCGACGGCCGGCCATGCGGGCCAGGAGGTTGCGGCGGGCATCTGCTGCGGGAATGGCGGCGTTCTCCGGCAGGCCTATCCCAAGCGCCTCTACCATGGAGGCCATCGTGGAGGCGGTACCCATGGTCATGCAGCTGCCCGCCGAGCGGTTCATCGCGGCTTCGGCCTCATGAAAATCGCTCAGCGTGATCTCGCCCGCCCGCAGCTGCTCACTCATCGAGATGATGTTCGTGCCCGAACCGATGATCTGTCCGCGATAAACGCCGCGCAGCTGCGGGCCACCGGAAACGCCGATGGCGGGCAGGTCGGCTGAGGCAGCGCCCATGAGCAGGGCAGGGGTGGTCTTGTCGCATCCCATCAGCAGCACAACCCCATCCAGCGGATGAGCGCGGAGCGCTTCCTCTACATCCATGGAGGCCAGATTGCGAAACAGCATCGCCGTCGGGCGCATTGTGACCTCGCCCAGGGAGGACACCGGGAACTCGAGCGGGAAGCCACCCGCCTCAAGTACGCCGTAGCGCACATGCTCGGCCAGCGCGCGGAAGTGGCCGTTGCAGGGCGTGAGCTCGGACCAGGTGTTACAGATACCGATGACCGGACGACCGTCGAACTGGTCATGGGGCGTGCCGGAATTCTTCAGAAAAGACCGGTAGATGAAGCCCATCTTGTCCTGACGGGCGAACCAGGCTTGGCTGCGTAAAGGCTTTTTTGAATTGCGTTGCAAACTGCCTCCTAATGCGTGCGAACCCCGGACGCATGGACGGCGGGACGCCGCGGGGATCCGATCACAGAAGCTAAATAATTTTGCATTCGAATGCAAGGCTCGGGTGTCAGCCGGCGAAGTGCCGCACCGGCACGCCTTCTACGCCGGTGGCGACAGCGAAAAGTCCTCCTGAAAGCGGCATTGCGTCGAGCGCCGCCGTATCGAGATCGACTCGCGCGGTCGTCAGGAACAGGGTGCGTCGGTCGGGTCCACCAAACGCCGGCTTGGTCACGTGGCCTGCCGGCAGGCGTACCTCGCCAAGCAAAGCGCCATCCGGCGAGTAGCGACGCACAGCCCCGCCCGCCCACAGCGCGACCCAGACACATCCTTCGGCATCGACCGCCAGACCATCCGGATAGCCGGCGCCCGCCTCGATTTCGGTGAACAGCCGGTTGGGCCCCACGACGCCGCCGCGTCCCAGCGTACGGGCCAAAACGCGGCGCGTCGCCGAATCCGAATGGTAAAGGGTCCCGCCATCAGGCGAGAAAGCAGGCCCGTTGGTTACCACATAGCCACTGTCGATCATGTCTGCCGGGCCCCGCCCGGTCCAGCGGAACCAGTTGCCGCTTGGAGCGTCCTCGGGTTCGTTCTTGCTCCCGAACCACAGTGCTCCATCGGGGCCGACAGCCCCGTCGTTGAGTCTGTTTTCGCTCACGCCAGCCTCTACGGACTGGAGAAGCGTAAACGTGCCATCTCCAGGGTCAAACGAATACAGGCCCTTCGCCAGGCCGACGATGAGTCGACCCGACGCATTCAGGGCCACGAAGCCGGGGGATGCAGGACATGGCCAGCTGCGCTGCGCGCTCGTGGCGAGTTCGAAGCGATGCAGGCGGCGTCCGGCGATGTCGACAAACCAGACGGCATCCTCGCCGGGCGACCAGAGCGCGCCCTCCCCGAGTTCGGCCGCGACCGGCCAGAGGCAGACGGGTTGTCGCTTTATGACGTCGCGCATGGACTGTTTTTTCACATCGAGGAGTCTGCGCGATATGGACAGCGATTTGTGATAATGGTGCGACAGCTGTTCTGAGTTATCAACGTGACGACGAGCTTTCGTGCCGACACCCCGGATCAGGCGTTGCTTGTGATCGGCATCATCGCCGATGTCGCGGTCGTGCTCGGCGCATGACCGAAGCACGCTGGATCGCCGCGGACTGGGGCAGCTCGCATCTGCGGCTTTGGTCCATGGACGGAGTGCGCCACACCGGCACGCTGGAAGCGGCCATCGGCGCCGGGGGCCTTTCGCCCGATGGCTTCGAACCCGTACTGGTCAATCTCGCCGCGCCGTGGCTCGGC
>JBGTIC010000299.1:0-2161 GCA_041745895.1 Gammaproteobacteria bacterium | reverse complement strand
CGACCGGCTGCCCGATCGCATCGAGGCCACCTGCGCGGCGCTGGGCGACTGGCAGTCGATGACGCCCCAGGCACGTGCACGCATCCTCACGGGCGTGGGCGGTCTGGCCGACGAGGCGCTGGCACGCACTGAGTTCCTGCTCACCGCCAGTGACGAGGCTATCGAGGAGACGATCGGCCTGGCGGAGTTTCTGGGCGAACTCACCGGTGGGGATTCACGGCGCCTGGTGAACTCGCCAGGCTGTCGCGACGCGATCGCTGAGCTTGAAGCACGGCAGTGTCCGCTGGCCGTTGCGGGTGCAGAGGATCCCCACGCCCGCCAGCAACTCGCCGAGCTGGCGCTGACGATGCAGGAGAGCTGCCTGCTGGAGACCGACGTCGTAGACGCGCTGCCGCTTCCGGAAATACCCGAGCTGCAGCCGCAATAGGCTCAAGCCTCGCCGAAGCGCACGTCGCAGGCGGTTCGCACGCCCTGACCTCAGACGCCGTTGACCGTCTCGCCGATCAGGAAGTCGACGACATGGCGCTGGGTGGCATCCTCGTCCTCCCCAGACGCGCGGCGTTCGTGGAACACCTGTTCCTGGCGGTGCGCACTGGTGCCGCGGCGCAGAATCTCTCGCAGGTGGGCAATATTGTTCTCGCAGGCCAGCGCCTGGGCGTCCTCTGCTGTCAGAACGATCAGTTCCTCCAGGAGTTCGGCGAAGGGCACCACCTCGCCACGCGCCAGATCGATCAGACCTTCCTCGAAACTGTAGCGCATCGCCCGCCAGCGATTCTCACGCAACAGCATCGGTGTATAGATACGCCAGCGCTGGTTGCGCGTCCGCAGCCGATAGAGCATGCGCAGGATGCACATGTTCAGCGCTGCCAGGGCCAGCGCGTCATCGATGCTGGTGCATACATCCATGATGCGTGTTTCCAGCGTCGGGTAGCGGCTGCTCGGACGCAGATCCCACCAGATGCGGCTGGCATCATCGATGATGCCAGCGTCCACGAGAATCGAGACATGGCGCTGATACTCACCGAAGCTGCCGAAGCGCTCAGGAATGCCCGTTCGCGGCAACGCATCGAACACCGTCAGACGATACGACTTGAGCCCCGTTTCGCGGCCCTGCCAGAACGGCGAGGAACACGACATCGCCAGCAGGTGCGGCAGGAAATACGAAAGCTGGTTCATCAGATCGATGCGCAGCTCGTCATCGTCGATGCCCACATGCACATGCATACCGCAGATCAGCAACCGGCGCGCCGCGGCCTGCATCTCACGCGTGAGTTCGTGATAGCGCTCGCGCTCGGTGTGATGCTGGGCCCGCCATGTCGCGAATGGATGGGTGGAGGCGGCAATCGGTGCCAGCCCGTAGTCTGCGGCACAGTCGGCGACCGTGCGCCGCAGATGTCCCAGGTTCTCGCGCGCCTCGGCCAGGGAATAGCAAACGCGGGTGCCAACCTCGATCTGTGGCTTGAGCAGCTCGGGGCCGACCTGGCCGTCACAGCGCTCGGTGCACTTCTCGATGATCTCGCTGCAGTGATCCCCGGCCAGATCGCGTGACTCACGATCCACCAGCAGGTATTCCTCCTCGATGCCGACGGTGAAGCTGGGTTCCTTGACTGCCACCTGCGATCTCCGAAAAACCTGTCCTGTAACGAGGTGCCGGCGGTGCGCTACGAGTGCCGCGCACCCGCCGCCATACGCACCTGACCTGCGTGACCGCCGGGCAGGCGATTCTCCGGCAGCGGTCGGTAGAGTTCCCGATCCGCAAGAACAGGTGCCAGCGCCTCGGCGAGAATCCCCGCCCAGTGCGCCTGATTGGCGTCATGCTCGATGAGGTCCTGGCGAATTTCGATCGAGATGGTCGGCCGGCCGAAACGCTCGGCATGGTGATCTACGGTGAAGTCCGCGGGGTGACGGCCCGAGTAGGGTTCATTGTCGCCCACGACGATATCGGCGCGTGCGCGCAGATGCCGCATGAAGGGCAACGGGATGCGCGGATCGCGATCCCACAGCACGCCGATCTGCCACGGGCGCACCAGGCCATACATGCGGGGGGTGAAACTGTGAATGCTCACCAGCACGGGCGCTGCGCCACCCTGTGCGTGGCGCGCGAGCTGGGCTTCGATCGCATGGTGATAGGGCCAGTAGAGTTCGTCGCGCCGCGCGGCCC
>JBGTIC010000298.1:0-13172 GCA_041745895.1 Gammaproteobacteria bacterium | reverse complement strand
GCCTGACTGGTTGCCATGGATCGGGTTCTTCCTGAGGACATTGAAAAAGCAAAAAGACACGCTGGCCTTCCGCATCGAAAAGGAGCGAGTAACAGATGGCGGCGAAGATGACGCGAGCCTGCCTGAACTCTCCACGCAAGTTATTGCGCTGCTGAGACAGCACAGACGGCAGACGATTGCGCAACTCGCGCAAGCCACTGGCGCCAACCGCAATACACTCAAGCTGCGCTTGCGAGAGCTTGTCGAGTCCGGTCGCATCCGGCGCCACGGCAAGGCCAGGGCGACATGGTATTCGCTCTGAGGCCGGGGAGACCTTCGGCCCAGCGCTGTGGTCCCGGTAGCCGGCATTTCAACCCACGCGCTTTCGGCGGCAAGCGCAAAGACTGCTCGGCATTTTCGCGTCACGCGTCGCCCTCTGGCCAAGTCAGGCCGCGTGTCGACGTTTCTCTGCCTGCGCCACTTCACTTGCTCGCCCACCCGTTCTTCCCACACGCGGTTGGTCGCGCCGCTCGCCCTGCCGCTGCGAGCGCTGCCGAGGAGCGACCATAGGGCAGGCCGCTCTGTAATCACCGCCCGTTTTCGCCCCGCGGCGGAGCGGGCTTGCGCGTGCGCATGTAGCGCGCAAGGCTTGATTCAGCCTGGGTGACCTCTGTTGCGCCTTCAAGGAAATCCGGAAAGCGTTCGTGGGCAAGGGCGACCGTCTGTTCGGGTAGATCATCCAGGGAATCTGCAGAGCCGGTCACGCAGTTGTAGCTGATGAAGCCTTCCTGCTGGCCCATCAGCATCCACGGCTGCCATGGACGCTGATGGACCCAATGCCCCTGACTGGGCACTTTGGTCAGCCGCGGGTTCTGCAGATCGGCGAGCGATACGTTGTAGACATTGCTGTCGCTGATCGCGATCATCGGACCGCTGCTCTCTCGCTTCCAGACTTCAGGGTCGAGTGGGTTGTTCACCCAAAGATGCACATGGCGTTCGGTGATCGCCCGGTCGCCCACTGCCGTCCAGTCAAGCAGGAACGGCCGGGCGGTTTCCGGGTTGACCTCCTCGTAGAGTCCGCTGGCCCCGATATAGGGTTTGACTTCTTCATTGATGGCGGGGTTGGCGATATGGTCGACCCTGACTTCCTCGTTCGTATAGGGGTTGATCCAGCGATCAAGGACGCGACCGGTTTCAAGGTCAACAAAGAAACCCAGTTCCTTGCGCAGCACCAGATAGCCGCGACGCCCTTCCAATGGCAGGACCCGGACGGTCCCCATGCCAATGATGCGCATCAGGTCGCGGGCAGCCTCGCCGAGTCTCTGCCCACTGACCCGGCCGACATACCAACTGTGAGATGTCGCGGCCGGATTGATATCGCCGCTTATGCGGGCGTAGGCTTCCACATTGCCTTCGGGCGTGGTCAGGTCGAGATGCGGGCCGGTCAGGCTTGCACCGGGTGGGTCTTGAATTCCGTGGTTCGATGCTGCCTTGGGCGATGTCGCCAAAGCGGGTCCGGCCGCGAGCACCGTCGTTGCAGCAGCGCCAGCCCCGATCAGCTGGCGGCGCGACATGCCGGCGGGCGGCATCCATCGGCAATCTGGCATCAGGTTCTCCCTGTCTGACATGCGTTGGGAAAGGGCTGCAGTGCGGGAGGTGTTTCCGGCATCAGGCGAAGTCGATGAACTCCCGCCCCAACAGCCTGCCGAAGGTCAGTGCAGCCATAACCGCCGTGCCGCCAGGCATCGACTTGCCGTTCACCTGGCCCATGCCGAGCACCTCGCCGGCAGCATACAGATTGGGAATCGGCGAGCCGTCCGCGCGGATCACGCGCAACCGGCTGTCAACACTCAAGCCGGCGAAGCTGATCAGGTTCCAGGTGCTCAGCTGTACCGCATAAAAAGGCCCGGCCTCGATCGGTAAAGGCATGTATTCGCGGCCCAAGGCGTCGCGGCCTTCGCCGCGGCCGCGATTGTACGCCGCCACCGTATTGATCAGCCCGCGGGGCTCGATACCTGCCTTGATGGCCAGCTTGCCGAGATCATCGGCACGGAAAAACATCGGCTGACCTTCGGAGAACGCGCGCTCTTCGACTTCCGGTCCAAAGCTGCTGAACCCTGCACCGCGAATCAATGGTGGTGCGGCGCGCCGAATCGCCGAATCGTAGATGACCCAGCAGCGCTGATTGGGCAGGGCCGAAACCGACTGCTCGTAGGCATCGTGACTGGGGATGTCTTCACGCAGGAAACGCGCACCGTTGCCATCCACGAAGATCTCGTAGGGCGGGCGCAGCGGTGGGAAGTGCCGCACCAAGGCACGAATGCTGGTCGGTACGTTGTCGTCAGCAAGAATGGCGCCGAAAAGCGGGGTGTGATGCTCGCCCCCGCGCACATAGCCGCCTGCAGCAAGACCGAGCTCGATTCCGATCCCCTTGCTCCATGGGTGCGTCGCTCGCGAGTAGGTTTTCGCGCCCTCGTACTGCTTGAACATTGCTGGATTGGCTGTATATCCACCGCTGGTCAGTACGACTCGGCGGGCTTTCTGGCGTGTCGTGCGCCCATCTGGTCCCTTGACGACCACGCCAGTGATGGCGCCTGCACGGTTCTGCACCAGGTCGACCACCTCGTGACTGGTCAGCAGCGTGACCTGTCCGGACGCCACATATGGGGCCAGTTGTTCGTTGAGCACCTTGAGGATCGAGAGCCCTCCCGCACGGCCCTGAACAATGCGCGGCCGACTGTAGGGCTCGTGGTTGGTGGAGATCGTGGGATGTCCCTCACGCACCTCAAAGCCGCACTGCATCAGCCAGTCGAAGGCAGCGGCTGCGTTGAACACGGCCAGCCCCAACATTTCCGGGTTGGCTGTGCCCTTGCTGATCCTGATGATTTCATCGTAGTGCGCCTGCGCGTTATCTTCGATGCCGCGCGCCGCCTGCAGCAGCGTACCGGCTGCGCTCATCTGGCCGCTGGACATGAAGAGCGTGCCACCCGCAGCGCCTCCGGCTTCGACCACGAGCACGCGGGCGCCACGCTGCGCTGCGAAAATGGCTGTTGGCATGCCCGCGTTGCCTGCACCCACGACAACCAGATCGTACTCACTGCGGGCTGCGAAGGCGGCGCCACCCACTCCGGACAAGGCGGCCAGAGTCGCGGCGGATCCTGCCCACCCCAGGAACTCACGCTTGGAAATTCTGCTCATCAGCCCATCCAGGTTAAGGATCCGAGGTTTACAAATCCTCGCGGAAGCGCTTCTGATCGATTGTGAGAAAGCGGCCATATCCCCGATCCACCGCTTCTTTCCGAAAGCTTTCCGGCATCTCGTCGACTGAACTGAGCTTCAGCGCATCCACGTGCACAACGATGTACCCACCGGCCATGTTCGGGGCCTTGTCGATCGGCAACCACCGCTGCTCGGCGGGGAGAAGGAAAGTGGCCGCCGCGGCACCAGGCAGGGATTTGAGATCCGGATTGTAGAAGTCTTCGGCCGGGACCGTCTGCGTTCCCAACTCCGCAAATTCATCAGGCCACTCAATGCCAAATCGGTTCGGGTTGGGACGGATGCGGTGCAGCGCCACCAGATCGCCTTGGCGCCTGAAGACGATCTGCGATGGCATCGGCTCGATATCCCGACCAATCGGCCGATCCCCCTCCGGGGTAATGATCAGGCCCGGGTCGTAGTCCATGGTCTTGGCATCAGGCACTTCGACCATTTCACCCGTCAACGGATTAGGGAAGTGGGTAATGAACTTGCCCGTATGGATATCACGGGGAAAGGACAGGTTATTGCCCTGTACCTGCCATACGTTGCGACGCATCTTCTTGGCCTGAGACAACTCCATGGCCTCTTTAGCGAAGATCGGCACCGGTGAGTGGCCCGGCTTGAAATAGATGTACGTCAACATGGCCCAGTAGGCGATCTGCTTCTCTTCCAGTCCGTAGGCCATGCGCATGAACTGTGTGAACTTTTCCTCCGGGCTGTCGAACTCGATGACGCCCCAGTCAATGGCATTCGAAGATGCGTGCGCAGTCATTGGCCGGGCCAGCGCTGAACACGCTGCTGCACCTGCCAAACCGACAGCACCAACCATCAAACTCCGGCGATCCAAGTGGGGCATGGGATTGTTGGTCATTCTATCTTTTCTCCTGTCAGACACGTACGTAGATCTTCGTCCTGAATCGCAGTGGGTATGATTCAGCACCTATGGTTATGCCATGATCAGACACGGCCATGTTCAGACCGCCGGCAGCGGTTACAGCATTTGTTGAAGCCCGTCGATCGCAATATCGGCCGACTCGCACGCCGCTTCGACACCCAACGCCGTGCGTCCGCAATGCTCGCCCGCAAAGAACAACCGGCCCGCTGGCGCCGCAATCAGTTCCGCGAACCGACCGATGTCGCCCGGACGGAAGTAGGCAATGTGGCCAAGGGCGAAAGGATAGGTTTTCCAGTCATGCACGGCAGCCACGCTGACCAGTCCGGCGGCGGAGGGACGTGCCCGCACATAGCTGTCCAGAACCTGCCGGCCGACCACGGTCGGATCCATGCCGGCAAACCGGTCCGTGAAATTGCCGCTGATGTGACACATGATGAGGCCGCCGCCTTCTGGAAAGGTTCGCACGAGCACGGCATACCCGGGCGCGCCATCGCTCCACATCGCCGGCGGCAGGCCATCGGTCTCCCAGAAAGCCTCCCTGGCAGTCAGGAAGACGATCGTCGCCTTGGCATAGGCGATGCTTGACCAACTCTCGCGCTGTCGCGGAAGCAGCGGAGCCTCGACGTTGACGCGCGCAAGCGTGGAGGTCGGAAACGTGCACAGTGCGGTCCGCCCACGCCATTGCGAACCGTCCGCACATTTCGCATCGACGCCATCCCGGTCGACCCGCAGGTGCGTCACCACTCTGCGCAACTCGACAGGGTCATTCAGGCTTGCAGCCATCGCGTCGGTCAATGCGCCAGCACCCTTGGCGATATGGTAGTAGGGTCCCTGCTCCGCATACCATTTGTACCCGATCTCTTTTCGCATGACCTCCAGCGTGCTCATGTCCGACAGCGTATGCGCTGGAGAAAAGGCATCTGCCAGGCGCAGAGCTTCCTCCGACGCCCCCTGCTGGCGCAGACACTCATCCAGGGGCAATTTATCGAACTCGCTGAACTCCGGCTTCAGCCAGTCATCCAGCGCCTTCAGCGGATTGGCCTTCGCCACGTAGTGGGAGATGAGCTGCACCGGCAGCACCTCCCGCTCAGCGCCGGTCAGCGAATTCTGCGGTGAGCGGCTCCAAGGTCCGACAGCAGCGGGCTGCCCACCCAGGCTGATCGCAATGCCTGGTACCTGAACGTGATCGGGAAGGAACGCACCGGGTGCGGCCAGTTCAACCCCCAGGTCCCGGCAGTGTCCTACGACGCGCGCGTAGGCGCTCGCAATCTGCGATGCGCCGAATTCAGGATAGCCAGGCACGTCGGAGACGGTCCAGCACCGCCCCCCCACACGATCGCTGCCTTCCAGCACCGCGACACTCAGCCCCTGGGCCTGCAGTGTCCGTGCAGCATGCAGGCCAGCGATACCGGCGCCGAGGACCAGCACGTCGACGGTCGAGGACCTGCCGTTCGGCACAGCCATCGCGGGACCTACGGCAACCGCGGCGGTGAGTGCGCCAAGCGCCTTGCGGCGTGTCAGGGTTGTAGATTTCATGGACAACTCCCGAGAGGGTCAAGGAATGGGACGCCCGCAGCGACAGCGCGCGTGCGACAACTGGATCAGAAGTGGCGCTTCAGGAAGTCCTTCGCCAGGCGCACCGTCTCCGTCGGAGATTCGACGTGCATCCAGTGGCCGCCTCCCGGGACCAGCGTCTTCTCGACCGAAGATGACTGCGTCAGCATCGCGGCGAATTCATCCGCCACCGTCGGGTCCAGGGCGCGATTGGCTGCGCCCCATAGCAGCAGTACCGGTGCCGTGATGCGGCCGAGCACGATTTCAGGCTGGCCCTGATCGTAGACAGACACCAATGCCGTGGCCTCCTCGTCGCGGCCCAGGCGGCGCTGGTAGTCGAAGGTCCGCTCGACGCGGGTATCCGTCACCTTTCCGGGGTCGATGTATACAGCCCGAAGAATCGTTCTGATCTGACCGCGGCTGAGCGTATCCGAAAGCGACTCATCGTAGCGCCGCGGCTGAGGCGGAATGATCCGCTCGTTGCCCGGCACCACGCCCGCAGAGTTCATCAGGATCAGCGTGGCCACACGTTCCGGCCGGGTGCTTGCGTACCTGAAGGCGACGATCCCGCCCAGCGACGTGCCCACAACCGAGAAGCGCTCGATGCCGAGTCGGTCCATCAGCATATCGACCGTGCGCATCGTATTGTCCATCGAGTAATCGCCTGTCCCAACGCGGCCGGTGAGACCCGCGGCTGGCAGGTCCAGCCGTACGACCCGATAATGTTTGGTCAGCTCCGGCACCCAGTCATCCCAGTCGTAGAGGTCCTGCACCGAGCCATGTATCAGCAGAACGACCGGACCTTGTCCCTCGTCCCGGTAATGCACCATCGTATGGTTGAGGTAGGCGAAGTTGGAGTCGGGAGTGGCGTACTTGTCGAGGAGATATTCCTGCGACAGGTTCTTCGGCAACTGCACGTCGTCTTCGGCGGGGGCGACAGCCGGTGCGGACAGGCTGAAGAACGCCAGCGCCATTGCACACAGAAGGGGTAGATTGGCACGTAGAAACATCGGGTCACATTCCCGTAAGGGCCTCTCGGGCGAATGCCGCGAGATGCTGGTTGAAGCGTTCCGGGTCTTCGGCGAACGGCAGGTGTCCGCTGCCCTCGAAGACTGTGAGCTGTGCGTCGGGCAGCCGGTGCTGCAGTGCCTGGGCGTCAGCAATGGGAAGCGTGACATCCAGACTTCCGACCACAATCCAGGTCGGCAGTCCCATTCGGCCCATTGCGCCTGAGTTGTCGAAGGAGCGCATCAGAATTAATGGCCGAACATAGGGTGCGAGCATGGCGTTCACCGCCGCTGTGCGTTGGGACCAGACTTGATCGACCGGCTGTCGGACGAAGAAGCGATTGATGCCCTCACCGGCAGCGAAGTTATCACCGAGCCAGCCGCTCGCCGTCATCTGCGAAAGGCGCTCTCCTTCAGCCGACCGTTCCTGCGTTGTAGCCGGCTCCGGCACCCACAATCCTCCCAGCCCACCGATCATGACGAGGCCGGCGAGTGCCTCGGGTGGATGACCCTTGAGGAAGTCAACCGCAACCCAGGTTCCATATGACCATGTGACCAGCAGCGGGCGTTCGGCCTGTGTGGCCTTCAACACTCGCGCAAGATCGCCAGCCCATGTCGCTGGTGCCTCATAGTCCTCGGCGAGCCACGGCTTTCCGGAGTTGCCGTGTCCGCGCAGATCGTAGGCCACGAGATGGAACTCCCGCGCCAGAGCGGATCTGAGTTGTGGCTCCCAACTGAGATGGCTTTGCCCGAGGCCGTGGATGAAGACGATAGTCGGCTTACCCGCCTGTCCGGCCTCGATGACGTTCAATGGAACGCCGCCAACGCCCTCGACATAGCGTGACCGCAGGTCCGGGGCGTCGACGCCAGGTGTACCTGCCGTCGACGCCTCCGAACCTGTTGCCATACCCGATACGCCGGGTGTCGGCCATGCGCATGCCAGAAAGACCAGACTCGCACAGACCGCAGAGCGAATGGCCGAACGCGGATGCATGCCCTAGAAATTCATCCGCACGCGCACGCCAATTTCGCGGAGATTGAGCGGCTGGACGACTGCGCCCTGGTTGTTGAAGAAGTTCGGACCAGGGGTGTCACCAAAGTCGATCAGCCGCCGACCCGTCTGCCATGCTTTCTTGTTGGTGCAGTTCGTACAGAACAGCTCGATCGTCAGATCTTCTCTCTGCACGAAGCCCAGTCGGGCACTCAGCACGCTATAGGAGTCAATGTAGGCAAGGTTCGACTCATCGGTGAAGACTTTGCCGAAGTAAGACGCGTCGCCGCGGAGATACCAGGACCAATCCTGCGTCAGATCGTTGTTCCATACCGCCGAGACGGAACCAGAGTTCCTCGGGTTGCGGGGAAGCTGATTACCAGCTGCCTGAAAGTTGGAACCAGCCGGGACGCCGAGAAGTGCATTGAGGCCCGAGCTCGGAAAGTCTCGGTACTCGGCGTCGATGAATCCATAGGTCACGTGCAGATCGAGATTGTCGGTCGGCATCCAATGCGCTTCAGCCTCTATTCCGCGCACCTTGACCTTTCCCGGGAGGAAGGCGGCCGTCGAGATGAACCTGCCGTCATCAGGGCTGAGGAACGAGAGCTGCGCGAACCCCTTTGCATTGGTCCAGGTCATATCGTATGCCGAGATAGAGGCCCAGCTCCTGCCACCGGCGAACTCTTGCTTCCAGCCGATTTCAAACGATTCGAGTTTCTCAGCGTCGATGGCGGCGTCCAAACCAGGCAGCAGCGCCTGGGCGGCAGCAAGCTCAGCGGGCGATAGCGTAGCGATGACACCGTTGACGATGCCGGGCTGGTTGCCTTCCGCGTAGCTTGCATACACGGTCGAGCTTTCGCCAGGGCTGTACGAGAGAAGTATGCGCGGCAGAAAGGCAGTGTAGACCTCCTTCGCTGCAACCGCGTATGGGCCTGGATAGCGGCCTCCGATGTTGGTCACCTCATCGCGCTGCTGACGAGCTTCCAGGGCCAGGGTCAGATTCTCGAGGATATCGAACTCAAGTGACCCGAATACACCAAGGGTGTCGATTTCGTTGTTGGAGACTGAAGCACCGGGGCCGATGTCAACGCCGCCGAAGATGTTGGTGAACACGCCGAATCCTCCGTCGATGCTCCCCTCCTGAGTCTGGCTGTAGTAGTTGCCGCCGAGCAGCGCCCGCCAGCGGCCGCCGTCATAGATGCCGCGGAGTTCAACGGATTGCGCCTCTAGTTCCAGAAAGCCACGGCTGACCCAACCCCCGCTGTCATAACCGTCGTTGTCACGAATGGAGGTGCTGGCACGGCGGTTGTAGCCCGCCGTCACCGACAGCTGCAGCTGGTCGCTGACGGACCACTCAGCGCCGAGCGAGTGCACCTGGAAGATCGTCTTGAGCCCGAATCCGTCAACGCGTGGCGTCCCGGGCTCCGGCAGACCAAGGAAGTCACCGAGCAGGACATCACGAACATCCAGCTCGCCCGACGGCGAGATGCTCGTAGGCACGTTGATTGTATAGAACGAGGTGTTGTTGCTCACCGGTACCACAGGTACCGCTCCGCGATGGTACTGCTGACCCAATGTCGTGTCGACCACGCCGTTCGTAGTGTTGATCGTCACAGGGGTCCCGACCGGGGTGTTACCAAACAGACGGTAAGGCACGTACGTGGTTGCCGCAGGACCGTCGTTGTCTTGCCCAAACTGAGCACGCAGCTTGATCCGCAGATCGTCTGTCGGGGTGAACAGCAGGGTTCCTGTGACATTGTCGCTGCGTTCTGCCCCGAGGGCCCCTCCGTCAGTGGCTGTAAACATCGAGCCCTTGGAGTTGCTCGCCACGGTCAGTCGGCCAGAGACCCTGTCGGCCAGCGGCCCATCAACCGAGATCGAAAAAGCATTTGAACCGAACGAGGGGCTGTACTGGCCCGCGAACTGGCCACTGAACTCGTCGCCGGGATCAACAGTGACATAGTTGATCGCGCCACCGAAGGTTCCGCGCCCAAAGTAGGCGGCCTGCGGTCCCTTGATGATCTCGACCTGCGCGATGTCGTTGAGCGGAATGGAACCCGCACCACCCAGAATGAAGACACCATCGACGAACAGGGCCCCCGTCTGGTTCGATGGGGAGGAGGCGCTGCCCTCCAGTCCGCGGAAGCGGATGCCGGTGTTGTAGCGCCCAGCCTGCGAGTTGCCCATGTTCTGGAAATTCATGCCCGGCGTGAAGGTCACCATATCCTGCAAGGACAGGAAACCGCGGTTCTCGATGTCCTGGGCCGAGAAGGCCTGCACCGAGAGCGGGATCTCAATGAGAGATTCGTCGCGTTTGCGTGCCGTGACGATGATCTCGCTAAGGGCGTCTACGGAGGCGCGCGCCTGAGCACCCCCTGTCTGAGCGGTGGCCGTGCCCGTGATGGAGGCCAGAATCAGCGCAAATAAACCTGTTCTTTTTGGAATCATTTCCTGCTCCCCTGAGTCGTGTAGTTCCACCGCTCGCGTCAAGGGTTCGATGCGCATCTCGCCGCCTTCGCTGGCGGCGCCGAGCAGCCCCGTACCTTCAAGCAGTATTTTCAGTCCCTGTTCAACCGAGTAGCGCCCCACCAGCTCGTTGGTTTCCATCCGGCTTACGACGTCGAACGGAAAAACCAGCGTCATGCCCACCTGCTGGGCAAACTGGGTCAGAGCACGATCAGCCCGCTGACGGGGAATATCGAACTTCATCTGCTCGGTCTCTGGCGCAGCCCTGGCTGACACCGCCACAAGGACGGCGAATACCAGACAGACACGGCAGAAACCCACTATCAGATGCAATTCGCACCCCGTCGCACCCCTTTGGAAGCGGGTACATGTGTAGAAGACAGGCCAGCGGAAAAAATCCGCCATCGGTTCGAGCAAAGAGGAGCATCACGATCGGGAAATGGAGGAAATAGTGACTCGAACTGTCTATTCAGGTTACCGTAAAGTGAATCCTCAACGGAAGAATGCTGCGCCGCTCCTGGTGGCCGGGATCGAAGCTTGATGCAACAAGCCGTAGGAATTGGGGCGATTTTCATCGCGATCCGGCGCGAGCTGGAGCGCGCGGTGTCTCGTATCGTCGGACCTGCGGATATCGAAGACATCGTCCAGGAGACGTTCGTCAAAACTTTCGAGGCCAGTCAACAGAAGGAGATCCGCCACCCCAGAGCCTTCCTGCTCAAGACGGCCACGAACCTCGCACTGAATTTCGTCGGCCGCAGCGGACATCGCATGGTTGATGCCGCGGAGGATCTAGGCGGCTGGGAAGCACTCGAGGGAAACGATTGCGTGGAATCGGAAGTGGACTCCCAGACGCAGTTCCTGCATTTCTGCAGAGCTGTCCGGGAACTGCCGGTGCAATGCCGGCGAGCCTTCATACTCAAGAAAGTCTATGGCCTCAGTCAGCGTGAAACTGCGGAGTATCTCGGCATCAGCGAAAGCACCGTCGAGAAACATATCGCGCGAGGCACTCTGAACTGCTGGAACTACCTCAAGACACGAGGCCTCCTGCCAACGCGGACTCAAGCCCACGGCCTCAAGCAGCACGCCCGGAAGCAACGTAATGGATGATGTCTTGCGATTCGGCAGCCGGAAACGGATCGCGGCGGAAGCCAGCGAGTGGCTGAGCAGACTCGATCGTGGTCTGACTGACAGCGAGATGCAGCAACTCGAAATGTGGCTGGCGATGGACCGGCGGCATCCCGAAATACTGCTGGAGATGGCCGCGCTATGGGACGATATGGAGATTCTTCGCGAACTGTCCGACCTGTTTCCGTTGCCTGCGGCGCGCGACCGCCGTACTCCACGAATGCGCTGGCTGGCCGGCGGAGCCACACTGAGCACAGCGATGGTGCTGATGGCGATCTCCGTGCAGTTGTTTTTGCCGGCAAATGACGGCGACCCGGGGTCACCGGTCGTCGCCGATCGTGCACTGTCAGGTGATGCCGGCGGCATTCTGGCCACGGCGGTAGGTCAGCATAGAGTCGAAGCACTGCCTGACGGGTCGGTGATACAGCTCAATACAGACAGCCTTGTCGAGGTGTTCTACTCTGCCAGCGAGCGGCGGGTGGCACTTCGGCGAGGTGAGGCGCATTTCGAGGTCCAGCATGATGCAGTGCGGCCCTTCGTCGTTCAGGCGGGGGGCCGTAGCGTCGAAGCTGTCGGTACCGCTTTCAACGTCTATCTTAGAGAAGACTCGAGACTCGAGGTGCTTGTCACCGAGGGGCGGGTGCTTATCTCTCGACCGAAGTCACGCAATGGGCTTGACAGCGGGAGGTCCCCCCCCCTGGTAGAGATACTGGCATTGACAGCCGGTGAGCTCGCCATGCTCGAGCCTTCCCAGCATCAGATCCGGCCGGTCGACATAGAAGAGCGGAGCAGCCGACTGGCTTGGCAGCGTCGCATGCTCAGCTTTAACGGTGAAAGCCTGGAAGCGGTGTTGCAGGAAGTGGAAAGATACACCGATATCCGCTTCAGGATACTGGATCAGGAACTGACCCATATCCGGATCGGCGGTGTCTACAAGACCGGAGACGTACGGGGCCTGCTCCGTTCCCTGGAGCAAAACTTCTCCTTGCGGATCACTCACGACGAGGAACAGCGGACCGTGGAGTTGCAGCGGCTATAGGCATGTAGTGGAGCTGACACGGCAAGGCCCACTTTCAGGCCGCCATAACGGTGCCAAGCCATCAGGTCGACTTTTTCCAGGGTTGAGGTTTGAAAGATATGCGGTGGGTGCTTGGTGCCTCGATCTTGATAGGTGTGCTGGTCCTGGCAGTGTTGTCTATTGAGTTTCAGCTGTGGAACCCGACTCGCGACACGGTCGAGGCGAAGTACCGAGACACGGAGTCGCGCTTCACCACGATCGACGGCCTGCGACTTCATTATAAGGACCAGGGGCAGGGCCCGGCAGTTCTACTGTGGCACGGAAACTTCGGCAGCCTGGCCTTCTACGACGGGTGGGTCGAGCGCCTGGCCGATCGTTACCGCCTGATACGCTTCGATGTAAACGGTTACGGCTTGAGCGGTCCCGATCAGAAGCTCGATTTCACCATCGAGCGTCGACTGGCCATCGCACGCACCCTGCTCGACGACCTTGAAGTGGATGAGTATTTCGTTGAGGGCACCTCGTTCGCCGGGCCCATGGCGTATCGTGATGCCGCCGAGCGGCCCGACCGGGTGCTCGGCCTGATGCTGGCGAACGCCGGAGGTTTGCCCAGAGCACCAGGTGAGGAGATCAACCAGCCGCTGCCCAACCCCGTCATGCAGTGGTGGCGGGAGCGCTATCGGACCCGCGGGTTCTGGGAGGGCGTCGTGACGGGTTTGCACCCCAGTCATCCGCAAGTGGCACCGGAACTGGTGGAACAGTTCTTCCTGATGAACAACATGAAGGGTCGCGGGCCGGACAATGCCACCGGTCTCGCGCATTTCAGGATAGGTGATGCACCAGGGTATCTGGCGAGCGTGACACAGCCGACGCTCGTTC
>JBGTIC010000297.1:0-9446 GCA_041745895.1 Gammaproteobacteria bacterium | reverse complement strand
CAAGGCTCCAGCCGCCGGGGCAGCCCGAGCGGCTGCAGCGCTTCAGCGTACGGCGACCGGCGGAGCCGGGTATTCGCGGGGCCACCGACATGCTGCCGCAGGCCGCTGCGGATCTGCTCGAGCAGCTCTTGCAGTGGCTGGGAGAACAGACCGGCGGTGACGCACCATGATGATTGATCTACGCAGTCTGCCTGGCGGCGGTCCCGTTGCCGTTCGGCGTCACATTAGGACATCTTGCACTTCATGACCGACGCAAGCAGCTTCGATCACCAGAAACTCTCCAACCGAATCCTGATCGCGCTCGGCGCCGGGCTTGCATTCGGGGTCGCGCTGAACCTGACCATCGCCGATCTGCCGTGGGTGCAGACCTACCTGATCGATGGTGTGCTCACCGTTGTCGGCGAGATCTTCGTGCGTCTGCTGAGCATGCTGGTAGTGCCGCTGGTGTTCGTGTCGCTGATCACCGGCGTCAGCGCACTGAGCGATCCGGCCAGCCTCGGGCGCATCGGCGGCAAGGCGGTGTTCTACTACATGCTGACCACGGGCGTGGCGATCTCGCTCGCGCTGATCGGCGCGCTGATCGTCCAGCCGGGGGTGGGGGCCAGTCCCGTCGACCAGGTGGCACGCGAGATTTCCGCCCAGCCTGGCTTCGGTCAGGTGCTGATCAACATGGTCCCGCGCAATCCGGTGCGCGCCATGGCCGACGGCGACATGTTGCCAATCATCATCTTCGCGATCCTGATCGGCCTTGCCGTGGCCATGTCGGGCAAAGCCGGTGAGCGCGTCGGTGCCTTCTTCAGCGACTTCAATGTCGTGATCATGCGTCTGGTGGAATTCGTCATGCTGATGGCACCGTTCGGTGTCTTCGCGCTGATCGCGGTGCTGGGCGCCACCACCGGCATCACCACCTTCCTGGGCGTGCTCAAGTACGTCATCCTGGTGCTGGTCATGCTGGTCGTGCACGCGGTGGTGACCTACTCGCTGCTGCTGAAAATCACCACGGGCCTGAGTCCGCGCAAGTTCTTCGCCAAGCTGCGCGCGGTCCAGGCCTTCGCATTCTCGACGGCCTCCAGTGGTGCCACCATTCCGGTGACGCTCAAGACCGTGGAGCAGCGCCTGGGGGTCGGCAAATCGGTGGCATCGTTCACCGTGCCGCTGGGGGCGACGATCAACATGGACGGCACGGCCATCATGCAGGGCGTGGCGACCATCTTCATTGCACAGTATTTCGGTGTCGAACTGAGCTTCGCGCAGATGCTGATGGTCGTGCTGATGGTGATCATGGCCTCGGTAGGCACCGCGGGTGTGCCCGGCGTGGGGCTCGTGCTGCTGGCCGGCGTGCTGGCCTCGGTGGGTCTGCCGGCCGAGGGCATTGCGCTGATCCTCGGGGTGGATCGCGTGCTCGACATGACGCGCACGGCCGTCAATGTCACCGGTGACTGCGCCGTGTCCCTTATCGTTGCCCATTCGGAAGGTGAGTTCGACCAGGCGGTGTTTGACGATCGCCAGGCTGACGGCGCGACCTTACCCGAGGCGGCGGCAAAGGCTGAGCACGGATGATCATGACCGAGGCCACCGCGATTGCATGTTCCGCTGCGTTGCAGCGCCATCCGCTGCCGCTGGAAACCGCGACGCCCGACGCGCTGGCGCCTTTCGGCGGCTGGTTGGGCCCCCGTGAAGGACTCGAGTCTCTGGGCATCGATTATTATGGTGGCGCCGTGGCCGTGAGCCGTCCGGTGGCATTCGACTGCGATGCCTCGGGTACGGAGCTTTCGCTGGCCAGCCTGCGCCGCCGCCCGTTGCGCGTGCGCTATCTCGAACGCCACTTCCTGCATACCCAGACCTTCATCTCGCTGGGGGGCAAGCCGTTCGTCGCCGTACTGGCGCCGGCCTGCGATGACGAGCTGCCCGCACTCGAGTCGGTGCGGGCATTTCACTTCGACGGCTCAGCCGGACTGTGCCTCGATGTGGGCACCTGGCATGAGTTTCCGTTTGCCTATGATGACGACACCCACATCGTCGTGATCCTGTCCAGGCAGGTCACCGAGGATCTGCGCACGCCGGCGGCCAACGGCATCGAGGCCTTCGGCCCGGATCTCGACAAGAAAGACATCACGCTGCGCACCGGCGTGGAATTCGAGATCGTCATCCCGCCAGCCTGAGGCGCCATGGCAGTTCCGCTTGCGCCATTGTCTGGGTGATCGACTCGGCCATCATCGACAGCGTGGTCCCGCGCGGGTTACTGCTGCGCCAGACCATTGCGATCTCGCGGCTGGGCGAGCCGGGGCGGATCGCGAGTGTTGTCACTTCATCGTTTTCACGTGTGGCCAGGCCGGGCAGCAACGTCACGCCGATATTGGCCGCCACCATCTGACGCAGGGTCTCCAGGCTGGTGGCGCGCAGGTCATGGCTTTCGTGGACATCGATCCGGCTGCAGATGTCGAGTGCCTGATCACGCAGGCAATGACCGTCCTCGAGCAGCAGCAGCGTCTCCTCGCGCAGCGCCTCGATGTGAATCTCTTTCTTTGCGGCCAGCGGATGGTCGTGCGAGACGGCAACGAAGAAGGGCTCGGCGAAAACCACCCGATGCTCGAGTGACTCCAGCGGTACCGGCAGGGCAAGGATCGCCGCATCGAGCTCGCCGCGGTCGAGTTTCTCGAGCAGCACAAGGGTCTGGAATTCGAAAAGCAGGCAACGCAGCTCCGGATAGCGTTTGCGCAGCGGTGGCAGGACATGCGGCAGCATGTAGGGTGCCAGCGTCGGAATCAGTCCCAGGCGCACCTTGCCGACCATCGGATCCTGCTGGCTGCGCGCCACCTCGACGAGTTCGTCGGCCTGCTGGATGATGCGCCTGGCACGTCGCGCGACCTCCGCGCCGACCGGTGTAAGCAGCACGTTCTTGTGCCGGCGCTCGACAAGCTCGACGCCGAGTTCCTCCTCGAGCTTCTTGATCTGCGCCGAAAGGGTCGGCTGGCTCACGAAGCAGGCCTCAGCCGCCTGTCCGAAATGCCGCCGCTCGTCCAGAGCGACGAGGTAACGCAGCGTTCTCAAGTTCATGCACGGAAGCTCCAATAGTAAGAAACTATCGAAACTATAAAAACAATCGATTGGATATACCAGTCTGGCAACCCTAAGATGCGAACTGTTCTCAATAAAACTCATCGACACGGAGGTGTCTTCCATGCTGGGAATCGGCGCAAAGTTTCCTCAAGTGACGCTCAAGGGCGTCGTAACCAACGATATCAATACCGCCTTCAAGGACGTATCCACGGCTGCGAAGCCGGGCAAGTGGAAGGTCGTATTCTTCTGGCCGAAGGACTTCACCTTCGTATGCCCCACAGAGATCGCGGCCTTCGGCGCGCTCAACGAGGATTTCAAGGATCGCGACGCAGAATTGATCGGCATCAGCACCGACTCGGAGTTCGTCCACCTGGCCTGGCGCCAGGCCAGGGAAGAACTCAATGCACTGCCGTTTCCGATGGTCTCGGACATTCGCCGCGAGCTGGTCGAGACGCTGGGCATCCTCAACGCCGATGAAGGTGTGGCGCAGCGGGCGACGTATATCGTCGATCCCGACGGCATCATCCGTTTCGTCTACGTGACGGATCTGGATGTCGGCCGCAACCCCTCGGAGGTGCTGCGCGTGCTCGACGCATTGCAGACCGACGAGCTGTGCCCGTGCAACTGGCAGAAGGGTCAGGAGACGCTGAAGGTCGCCTGACCATCACCGTAAGACCCAGGAGGACACCATGGACATCACACAGATCAAGAACCGCATTCCGGACTATGCCAAGGACCTGAAGCTCAACCTCGGCAGCGTACTCGGGGAGCCTGGCGCGCCCGGGCTCAACGCCAGGCAGATCATGGCCACGGCGCTCGCCTCCGCGCTGGCCTGTGGCAACAGCGATCTGAGTGCGGCCATCAAGCACGAAGCCACGGGCGTGCTGGGCGAAGCCGATGTGCGCGCGGCCCGGGCGGCTGCCGCCATCATGGGCATGAACAACATCTACTACCGGTTTCTGCACCTCGTCGAGGACGACGAGTACCAGAAAATGCCCGCGGGTCTGCGCATGCAGGTCATCGGCAACCCCGGTGTCGAGAAGGCCGACTTCGAGCTGTACTCACTGGCGATATCGGCTGTGAACGGCTGCGGCAAGTGCATCGTTTCCCACGAGCGGCTGCTGCGCAAGGAGGGCGTTTCGCGCCAGGCGATCCAGAGCGCCGTTCGCATCGCCGCAGTGATTCATGCCGTGGCCGCCGTGCTGGCTTTCGGTGACGACACGACCCAGGCTGCCGCGGCAGCCTGACACCCGGCTTCCCCCAGCAGGGAGGCAGGGCGCGGCAGGGATGCCGCGTCGGGGGGCGGTCCGAAAGGGCCGCCCCCATTTTGTTTGCTCGAGCTTGCGCAGCGGTGCGTGACGGAAGCGTCCGCCCGCCGAAACCGCATTGTAATATTCGCAGAGTAGCCTTCCGGCACAGTTCCGCCACGACCTGGAGCAACTATGCGTCGCCTGCTGATGTTTCTGCCACTCGTAGCATTGCTGTCTGCATGCGCCACCCTGGGGCTTCGATCCCCGGTAGCTCAGAACGACCTGCGCGGCATGGAGCGCATCGCTGTGGCCTCGACACTTGGCGATCGCTACCATGGCATCCTGGTCGGGCTGACGTCTTTCGGCAATCAGTACTACGGTGCCGATGTACGGGCCTGGCAGATCGATGCGCTTGCCACCCAGGCAGCACTCGAGCGCATGAACAACACCAGCACCCCGGCGCGTGCCGCAGCGCTGGATCTGGCCGGTACCCGCGCTGAGGGCTTCTATCGCGCGGGCGACTATCGCGACATCGATCGCGCGCGTCTGCTGTCGCTGGCTTCAGCGCAGGGCTTCGACACGCTGGTGCTGATTCATCCGGCGGCCGATGAGAATCTGCCCGACCGTGCCGGCGGTTACGGCTACCAGGCCGGCTTCGGCATCGGCGGACTTGCAGGCTGCAGCTACGTGCAGTTCATCGTCGAGGTGCTGCGCGTGCGCGACGCCAGGCAGCTCGGCTGGGATTGGGCGCGCGAATGTGATGACCGTGACGATCCCGGTTGGCGCGCGGACCTGGAGGAATACGGATCCGACGAGCGTGACGCGCTGCGGGGGCGCACACAATCCCAGGTTCGCCAGCACGTTCGCGCGCGGCTGGAGTGGCTGGGCATGGCGCAGGCTTCAGCCGACGCCGGTCGTTCTGTTCAGGAGCCGCCGCCGGGTCTGTTTCGGCGCGACTGAGGTCCGCCACTGGGCGGCATTGCTCAAGCCCGGCGTCAGCTAGCTTCCCGCAGCGTCTCCCATAGAAGCTTGGGATGAGCTTGTGGAAGCTTGCGGTGAGCTTTCCCCGGGGAATCCGCGCAGTGCCGGCAGGAGCAGATTGGGCAGGTAGCTGTTGTCCCACTCATCGTCGCGCGGCGGGTTGCCGCCGGTGCGCAGGATGATCAGGCGCTGCGAGGGCACGATGTAGACCACCTGGCTGGCGTTGCCGTCGAACATGAACAGATCGTCGGCCAGGTAGGGTTCCGAGTGCAGTATGCCCGGGCCAAGCTCCGGCTGACGTTCGAGATTTCCGAACGGGCGGCGCTGGGTGTACGGACCGGGCAGGTAGACACCCAGCCCGTAACGAACGTTCTGAGGCGTACCGGTCTTCATCTCGGCGACGTAGCCCTCGGGCAGCAGCTGCCTGCCTTCCCAGGCACCTTCATCCAGCAGCAGGATGGCCAGTCTCATCCAGGTCTGTGCAGGCAGCAGGATGCAGCAGCCCGCATGGGCAACGCCTTCCGGGCGATTGAGCCAGATCTCACCGCCCGCGGCGCCGATGGGTTGGAGAACCTCTTTTGACAAAAAGTCCTCGTAGCGCATGCCGGTGGCTCGCTGGATCACCACGGCGATAAGCTCGGAGGTCGCGTTGCTGTACTCATAGCGCGTCCCGGGATCATCGACGACCGGGTAGTCATGGATGATGACCTCATCATGACGCGGATGCAGGTAGGCGCGATTGAGAATGTGTTGCGGGTCCGGCGAGAGGCCCTGAGGCAGGAAACCTGTGCGCATATCGAGCAGATGCCGCAGCAGCATCTGTTCACGAACTGCATCACCTCGCCATTCATCGATGAACGCCGCGACCGGCTGATCGAGCGAGGTAATGTGGCCAAGCGCCATTGCGCGCCCTACGGCGATCGCCGTCAGCGGTTTGGCCAAAGAACGCGAGACCACCAGGCTTTCTCGCGTGTGCTCGCCAAAGTATTCTTCCAGCTCGACCTTACCGGCGTGCCACACCACCAGCGCGTTGGAGTTCATGCGTTGGGCGTAGCGTCGGGCGTCCTCAAGCGCGGCCGCGTCGATGCTGCGCGCATCGACGTCCGCCTGCGGCAATGCCACCAGCTCGCCCGCGCCTGCCACCGGTGCCAATGGATCGTACCCATCCAGGCTCGCGCCCAGGCGTGCGGCTTCCATCAGTCGCTGGAAGCGCGCGAGATGCAGCGCCTCATCTGCTTCGCTGAAGCGCTCTGCACCCGGTACCGGCTCCGATTGCCCGGCCACCGGGGCAGCCTCGGAATGATCGCGGCCGGCCTGCGGCTCAGGGTCCGGGGCGCAGCCCATTATCAGCCAGCTCAAGAGCACGACACCGGAACTTGCAACAGCGAAGCGAAACATCGGTGCCTCCTCAGACGGTGGGCGCGCAAAGTTCGATTGAGCCCAAGCCTGCCGTCGTAGAAAAGCGCGCCCGCCGCCGTGTTCGACTGGCGGATAGGCGGCGGTGTCAAGCGCTGAGCGTCTTGAGAGCCCGCAACGCCTCATCACGAGAGCTCGCAAGATCGACAACGGGTCGAGGATAGTCCCGCCCCAGGGCGACGCCCGCCTGCGAGAGCACCTGCTCTGGCGCTGCCCACGGCTGGTGGATCCACTTCGCCGGCATCGTCTTGAGCTCCGGCACCCATTGCCGCACGTATGTCCCCTGCGGATCGAACTTCTCGCCCTGGCGTACCGGGTTGAAAATTCGGAAGTACGGGGCCGCATCCGCGCCGCATCCGGCCGCCCACTGCCAGCCCAGCGTGTTGCTGGCCAGATCGGCATCCAGCAGCGTATCCCAGAACCAGCGCGCGCCCGCCTGCCACGGCGCACGAATGTTCTTGACCAGCAGGGAGGCTGCGATCATGCGCACACGGTTGTGCATCCAGCCGGTCTGCCAGAGCTGGCGCATCCCGGCATCGACGATCGGCAGACCGGTGCGGCCCCGCTGCCAGGTCTGCAGCATCGCCGCGTGGTCCTTGCGCCACGGAAAATCAGCGTAGCGGGCATTGAGCGGTTGGGTCGGCGTGTCGGGAAAGTGATAGAGCACATGGTGGGCGAACTCGCGCCAGCCCAGCTCACGCAGATAGTGCTCGGCGTCATTGCCGGCGACCGGCAGGTGGCTTGCCACGCTGCTCCAGACCTGGTCGGGCGAAAGTTCGCCGAAATGCAGGTGGGGCGAAAGCCGCGAGGAGCCTGGTTCAGCAGGCAGCTCCCGTGCTGTTGCGTACTGGGCCAGCGCCGTGTCGATGAAATGCTCCAGCGCGACGTGGCCGCCCGCCTCACCCGGTGTCCAGTGCGCAGCGAATCCATCGGCCCAGTCGAGTCGCGGCAGCAACTCCAGTTCCGCCAGCGAGAGGGAATCCGGCCAGACGGACGGTCCGGGCACCTTGGCCGGCGCGGCGCTGGGCGCGCGTGGCGCAAGCTGCGTTCTCGCCTTGCGCCAGAATGGCGAGAACACCCGATAGGGCTTGTCTGCCCCCGTGGCCACGCGCCACGGCTCGATCAGCAGCGAAGCGGCGAAGCTTCGGACCGTCAGTCCCTGGTCTTTCAGCCAGCCCTTGATCTCGCTGTCCCGGGCCGTTGCGTGCGGTTCGTAGAGCCGGTTCCACAGCACGCCCTCGGCGCCGGTCTCGTCCACCAGGTCGCCAAGCGCAGCCCCCGCCGGTCCGCGCCGGATGATCAGCCGGCTGCCGCGCTGCGCCAATGCAACGCTCAGTGCCTCCAGGCTGTGATGCAGCCACCACTGCGAGGCCGCCCCCGGTGACCAGTCGCCCTCGTCACCTCGGGTGTCGATCCACACCGGCACGATCTCGACGCTCTCGTCGAGCGCCGCGAGCAGCGCCGGATTGTCGGCCAGGCGCAGGTCCCGGCGAAACCACACGATGATCCTGCGCACCTGCTGCTCCTTGGCGTTGCCGCTTCAATCCACCCGGTTGCGCCGCTCGCCTGAAAGAAATGCCGCAACGTTGGCCGCAACCTCGGCGATGGCCCGCGCGCGTGCCTCGCGCGCCGCCCAGGCGACATGTGGCGTCAGAATCAGGTTGTGCCGATTCTGCTCGCCCGCCAGCTCGATCAGCGGATTTCCGCTCACCGGCGGCTCTTCGTCCAGTACGTCGATGCCGGCGCCGCCGATTCGCCCCGCGCGCAGCGCCTGCGCAAGTGCGTGGGCATCGATCAGGCCACCGCGTGCGGTGTTCAGCAGCAACGCATCGGGTTTCATTATCGCGAGTTCCGGCGCGCCGATCAGATGGCGGGTGTGTCTGGTCAGCGGACAGTGCAGGCTTACGACATCGGCTTTACGCAACAACTGCGTGAGTTCGAGGCGACCCGCAGGTACCGGATCGTTGCTGCCGGGTCGGGCCGCGATCAGGATGTTCATGCCGATGGCTTGGGCGATTCGCGCGGTGGCGCCGCCCAGCACGCCGTGACCGATGACGGCAAAGTTGCGGTCCGAAAGCTCCCGGATCGGGTGATCGAACAGGCAGAACTGCCCGCTGGCACCCCAACGACCGGACACGACATCCCGATGATAGCCGCCGAGCTGCTGGGTCAACGAGAGCATCATCGCCATCGCGTGCTGCGCCACCGACTGTGTGCAATAGTCGCGGATGTTGCACACGGCAATGCCGCGCTCGCGGGCGGCCTCCATGTCGACGTTGTCAGCGCCGGTGGCGGTAAGCCCGATGAAGCGCAGGCTGCCGGCTGCGTCCATGGCCGCCGCATCGAAACGGATCTTGTTGCCGAACAGGAAGCTCGCACCTTCGATGCGCGCATGCAGCTGGTCGCGGCGTGTGTCTTCATGGACGATCACGCCGGGCAGCACCGCGCGCAGCGGGTCCGCGGCAACGTCGCCCGGACCCAGTGTTGCGTAATCGAGAAACACCGCGCGCGCGTCCCTGCGCGTTGCCTCACTCATCATGCGTGCTCGCCGCGCGCTGTGTCGCAGAGGCGTCACGCGCCGCGCGGAACTCGTTGCCCTCGTACCAGTTGGGGAACTCACGGCTCATGGACAGACGATGGCCGACCTGGAAGTTGATCTCCAGCTCCTCGACCATGCCACTCAAGTCCCAGGCCGGATCGAACTCGTCGGTGACCTTGTGATAATGCAACTGGGTATAC
>JBGTIC010000296.1:0-5561 GCA_041745895.1 Gammaproteobacteria bacterium | reverse complement strand
CGTCCACGCGCAGGACCATCGCGCCCAGGCGCGGCGTCGTCGGCGCGTCGGGCAGGTCCACTCCTGCAACCTCGGTCAGCGCCAGCGTACGCAGCTGACCCGGCGCGCTGAGCGCACAGAACCGCAACTTCGCGTGAGCGGGAATCCCGAATACCGTGTAGGAGTAGGAGGTCGCCTCGGAGACCTTCTGATAGTCGATAGAGAAGCCAAGAATATCGCGGTAGATCTGAAGCGAACGATCCAGGTCGCGAACGATCAGATTGCTGCGCTGAAACTGCAGACCGGTGTCGGAGTTACTCATGGATTGAAGCGTCCTTTTTCAAGTTCAGGCGTCGACCTGCTGCAGGATTTCGAGTGCGGCGCGCTCGCCCGATTCCATTGCAGCTTCAATGCCCGTGTGCTGAATGCCGGTATGTTCGCCGGCGAAGTGCAGCCGCCCGGCCGGAGCGTGCATGCGCCCGGCGAAGCGCGCGATCATGCCCGGCGCCCAATGCATGTAGGCGCCGCCTGCGTAAACGTTCTGGTCAGTCCAGCGCACGATGCGCTGCACCTCGAGTTGACCTGCCGAGGCGGGCCGCATGCGTGCCATCTCGCCCAGCGCCATCTCGCCGACCTGTGCATCACTCATGCCGGCAATCGCAATCGCCGCCTGGCCGTCCAGCCACGCGACATGGTGGCCGCTGGGCTGGCCATCAGCGTCGTTGTTCATGAATACACGTTGCAGCGGGCTGTTGGTCCACATCGCCGGCGGCCAGCCATCCTCTTCCCAGTAGGCCCGCCGGGCGCGCATGTGGATATGCGCGATCTGCGTATAGGGCAGCGTTGCAATGGCCTCGCGCTGCACATCCGACAACGGCGCATCGACCTTGAGTGCCCGCAGCGCTGCAAAGGGCAGCGTACATAGCACGAAGTGGGCGCGAAGCTCGGTACCATCGGCACAGCGCAGCGCAGCGCCCTGCCCATCGACGCGAATGGCAGTCACGGGACGCTCAAGCAGCACCGGGGCATTCAGACTTGCGGCCATCGCTTCTGGCAGCCGCTGACTGCCACCGACGACGAAATGCGTCGCACCTCCGCGCATCGCGTCGCGATACAGCACGCCGCTGCGCCAACGGGCAAACACGGACAGGGTGTCAAGACTGTTGGCGTTCATGCTCACCCCCGCCAGGGCCACGGCATACGCCGAGGCGCCTTGGGCCTGCATGAAAGCCTCGCAGGACTGATCCAGGTGGTGGAATTGCGTGGCCATCCAGTCATCGAAGGCCGACAGGGGATTGTGCGCATCGACGTGCATGCCCAAAAGTTGCCAGGGGGCGCGCGCACGTTCGCGGCCTTCGGTGCGATTGGCCGCATGTGTCGGCCAGTCACTCGCGCGGATCATCTCGCCGTCGAGATTGAAGGCCTGGCCGAACGTCGAACTGCGTCCGCCGTGGGTCGCCAGCCCCAGTTCCTCGAGGGTTGCCAGCGTGCGCGCGTAGTTACTGCCGATCTGGGAGCCGCCGGCCTCCGGAGTGCCATCCAGGTCATCGAGTGTGTGCATGCGCCCGCCAACGCGTGCCTGGGCCTCCACCACCAGCACAGAGAGCCCCTGACGCTCGAGAATGCGCGCGGCGTTCAGGCCGGCGAGCCCAGCGCCCACGATCAGCACATCGGCATCCGTGCCGGCGGATCGACTGCAGGCGCTCAGCCACCATGGCAGCGGGCCTGCGATCAGAGCCGCAGCTTGCAGCGCGCGGCGCCGCGAGAACCTGCCGTGCATGCTCCATCACTCCCCGGGCTCGGACCCGCCTGCCGGCGGTGTACATGCGGCCACGATTGACCGCCACGATTGACCTGCGCGCTGCAAATATACAGTGTAGCGGCATCGGTGCCCACGCTCGCAGCCGCGCCGTTCGTGCAACCCTGGCTTTTTCTGGAGACCGCCTTGACCACTCGCACCGACTTCGCCGACGCCGTCGGCAACACGCCCCTGATCCGTCTGCGCCGCGCCTCCGAGGCGACCGGCTGCGAGATCTTCGGCAAGGCCGAGTTCCTCAACCCCGGTGGTTCCGTCAAGGATCGGGCCGCGAAATACATGATCATGGATGCCGAAAAGCGCGGCCTGATAGAGCCTGGCGGCACGGTGGTCGAGGGCACCGCCGGCAATACCGGCATCGGGCTGACCTTGGTGGGCAATGCGCGTGGCTATCGCACGATCATACTGATGCCAGATACCCAGTCGGCGGAAAAGAAATCTGCACTGCGTGGCATGGGTGCCGAGTTGCGCACTGTCCCTGCGGTGCCCTATCGCAATCCCGACAATTATGTTCACCAGGCCGAGCGCCTCGCCCAGTCGCTTGCACAGACTGCCGACCACGGGGTGCTGTACGCCAATCAATGGGATAACACGGCCAACCGGGAAGGCCATATCCAGAGCACCGGACCGGAGATCTGGCAGGCACTCGACGGCCGTATCGATGGGTTCATCTGCGCCGTGGGCACAGGTGGCACGCTGACCGGGACCTCCGAGTACCTGCGCAGTCGCAATCCAGCACTTGTGACCGGGCTGGCTGATCCCGACGGGGCCGCGATCTATCACTGGGCCAGGCACGGTGAGCTGAAATCCGAGGGCAGCTCGATTACCGAGGGCATCGGCCAGGGCCGGATCACCGGCAATCTGGAGGGCGTGCGCATCGACGAGCCCTACCGCATCCCCGATGCCCAGTGGCTGCCTGTGCTGTGGGACCTGATCAGCCACGAAGGTCTGTACCTGGGCAGCTCGAGCGGCATCAATGTCGCCGGCGCCATCCGCCTGGCGCAGACGCTGGGGCCCGGACACACGATAGTGACGATTCTGTGTGACTCGGCTTCACGCTATGAGTCGAAACTTCTCAACCCTGCGTTCCTTCGCGAGCGCGACCTGCCGCTGCCACCCTGGCTGGCGTAGTGCCCGGGAAGCTCGGGCGACCGGCAGCCGGTGCGGCCGACTCGACCCCGACAGCCGCAGGTGCAATGATGCAGGCTCATCTGGTCGCACCCGCGGACCGACGCGGGCGCACACAATCGAGGTGCCGCATGCGCGCCATGCAACTCACGCTCGCCGGCCTGGTCATCGCCGTCATGCTGTCCGCCATGGCGGACTCGCGCGAACTTGCCACGCCGGTAGACGAGCTGATCGAAGTCGAACTGGCGAGCGTGGGCATCAACCCGTTGACCGGCTCACCTGTGGTGCTGCTGCGCGAGACGCTCAGTGGCGATGTCGTGCCGATTTTCATCGGCGTGCCTGAGGCGCGTGCCATCCTGCTGGCGATGCACGATACACAGATGCCACGGCCAATGACCCATGACCTGATGCGCGATCTGCTCACTACCATGGGCGCACAGCTGGAGCGCGTGCTCGTTGATGATCTCGCCAACGGCACCTATTACGGAATGCTGGAGCTTCGCATCGCCGGCCAGGAGGCGCCGGTGCGGGTGGACACCCGTCCGAGTGATGCACTGGCGCTGGCGGTGCGCACTGGAGCAAGCATTCATGTCGCACCAAAAATACTCATCGCCGGGCGTGGTCTCGATTACGAAGCGCTGCCCGATGACCAGGTGGTCACCGCCCTGGGCATCACTGTGGTGGCCGTGACATCGCGACTTAGAGATACCCTCGATCTGCCGGATCTGCCCGGCTTGCTGGTCAATCGCAGCACCGGAGCGGCCGCCGCTGCCGGGCTCAACCCCGGCAGCCTGATCCTGGAAATCAACGGCGAAGTGCCCGACTCACCGATGCAGATGCTGGATCTGGTGCGCGAGACCCCGTCGGGCGACCAGGTCGAGATCCGGTTCTGGCAGGACGGTGAACAGGGCACTTTGCTGCTTTCGCCCGATGCGACCGGCACGCCGGAGCGTAGCGAGGATGCTGGGCGCGAGGTCAGTGTCTGACGCTGAGCTCGCGGATAGCGTCGATCAGCGGCGCGGCGACGCAGATCTCGTTGCTGGCGTGCGCGACGGTATTGCAGGTCACAATGCGCCCCATACCTGCAGCCTTGAGCGCCGTTTCAGCGTCACCGGCAAAAATGCCATGGACCGCCATGCACACCGGTGACACGAAGCCCTGGCCGCAGACATGGGAGAGTGCAGCTGCCATCGTCCCGCCGGTGGAGACGATGTCATCGAGCAGCACCGGCGTGCGACCCCGATGCAGATCGAGCTGCGGCACAGACACCTCCACCTCGCGATCGCCACTGCGCCGCTTTTCGAGGATCAGCCAGGGTGCGTTGATCGCACTGGCCACATCTGCCACCCACTGACTGCTTTCTGCATCCGGACCAATCAGGACGGGCGAGACCACATGCGCGCTCAGCCATGCGGCCAGGGCCGGTGCGGCGGCCACACTGCGGCTGGGAATCGAGTAGATCTCATCCAGGCTGTCGTAGCGATGCAGGTGCGGGTCGACCGTCACCAGCCAGTCCAGCTCAGCAGACAACATCTTTGCGTAGTGCCGGCTTGTCACCGCCTCGCCGGGCCTGAACCGGATGTCCTGGCGCATGTAGGCAAGGTAGGGTGCCACCAGGCCGACGCTGCGCGCGCCGAGTTCACGACAGGTGGCAGCAGCAAACAGCATCGGCAGGCTTTTCAGATCCGGTCTGTCCAGCGTACACAGGAGCAGGACGTCGCGGCCGGCCGGCGGGGTGTCGAGGCGCAGATAACATTCCCCATCTGGGAAGCGGCGCAGCTCCAGCGCGCCGGCCTGGGCGTCCAGCGCATCGGCGAGCTTGCCTGCCAGCCCGGGCGCTGCCCCCAGATCGTAGAGCACGTGAGTCATCCGGCCTCCGTGATGTTCAGCGGCCGTCGCCCGCGACCGACGTCAATGCATCGGGACCATCACTGCTCTCGTTACCCGCCTCATCGCTGCTGCACGCATTCACCCAGGCCTGGTCAAGGCGTTCGCAAAAGTCGCGCGGCCGCTTGTCGAACAGTTGCACCGCAAGCTCGCCTGCACTCTGATAGCAGGCAAGCTCCTGGGCTTTGAGCGCAGGCATCAGCAGCGCGGCGAGTAACCCTATGGCATCGCTGCCGCAGTCGGATTCCAGCGCGACCCGCAATACCGCCAGATCATGGGCATCGCCCAGCAGCTTGACCAGTGAGTTCAGCCTGCGCCGGCGGGCTCGGAACTCATCGGCCGTGATGTCACGCAGTGCCTTGAGCTGGTTGAGGTGGACCTGTGCGGCGCTGCGCAATGCATGCCAGTCTGCAGCATCGTCATCTTTCCGGGCGGCGCGCCAGCGACGTCGCGCTCTGCGATACGCGAGTTTTGCGCCGCGAAGCATACTGCGCCGGGACAGGCGCTGGAGTCCGGCGTCGGCGAGCAGTTCGCCCAGGGCTTCCAGGGTGGCCACGGCATCACCGCGGGCATGCGCCGGCATTTCGTTCGAGGCGTCTTTCGCGAAACCTGCCTGCAGACCTGTCACGGCATCAGCGGCAAGTACATCGTCGTAGCGGTCAAGTACCGACGCAAGCGTACGCGCACGCACGGTGGCATCCCGCGCGGGCGCAAGTTGTCGAGCCGAGGCGGCGACCCACCGTCGCGCATC
>JBGTIC010000295.1:0-9338 GCA_041745895.1 Gammaproteobacteria bacterium | reverse complement strand
GAACGGCCGACACGCCATGACGCGGTGCCAGGTAGCCGGGCACCGCCTCGCTGCGGGAGAACTCGCCAAAAACCAGCAGCGGGGCAGCAACCACGGCCACCGCCACGGCGCCGAGTGACAGCCGGGCAAAAGCCGGAGGCTGGACGATCAACACCTCGCCCAAGTGGTCCGGCGCGACGGCGGCCAGAGCTTCGGGTCTGAACAGCGACATGGGCATCCTTGCCAATCGCGATCTCACGCTCCGGTATCGGCGATTGTGCGATGGCGGGGAAGGCGCCTTTCTGCCGACTACGCCCTGTTACGAGGCATGGCATTCCCGGCGCAGGGTGATAACAGGTGACATTTGCCTGGGGCGCCCTAACCATGCAGGACCTGTTCCGTCGTACCCGGCTGCCGGTGGTGCTGCAGGCGGAAGCCTCCGAGTGCGGGCTCGCATGCCTCGCCATGGTCGCGGCGCATCACGGTCAGCGGCGCTCGCTCGCAGAGCTGCGCGCTCGGCTGTCGGTCTCCCTGAAGGGCATGACACTGCGCGACCTGATCGTCGCTGCCGACAGCCTCGGCCTGGCGGCCCGCGCGCTGCGCTGCGAACTTGACGAACTGCAGCGGCTGAAGACGCCGTCCATCCTGCACTGGAACATGAACCATTTCGTGGTGCTGGACCGCGCCGACGCGCGCGGGATCGTGATCCACGATCCCGCTCACGGGCGACGCCGACTGACGATATCGAGCATCTCGGGCTGCTTTACGGGTGTGGCGCTCGAACTCACCCCGACACCGGAATTCGTGCCTGGACCGGGCCTGCGCCCACCTCGTCTGCGGGACTTCTGGACGCGCATTCGCGGACTGGCCTCGAGTCTCTGGCAGCTCTTCGCGCTGTCGCTGTTGCTGCAGGCCTTCGCGCTGGTCGCCCCGCTGGTCAATCAGCTCGTGGTCGATGAGGCCATCGGACGACAGGATGCCCGGCTGCTGGACACCATCATCCTCGGCTTCGCCCTGCTGGCCGTGGTGCAGACCGGTATCGGGCTGCTGCGCACGTTCATCGGCATGTATCTGGGCAACCTCATGAGGTTCCAGTTGCGTGCCAATCTGTTCCATCACCTGCTGCGTCTGCCGCTGGGGTTTTTCGAAAAACGCCATATCGGTGATGTGATCACCCGCATCGACTCTCTGGGACCGCTGCAGGAACTGCTGGCCACCGGGATGATGCGCGCGGCACTCGATGGACTGCTGGCGATCGGCACGCTGGCCTTCATGCTTTTCTACGCACCCACGCTTGCAGGGGTCGTGGTGGCTTTCCTGGTGCTGCGGTTCGTGGCCCGGCTGGCGACCTACCCTTACGTCCGCGAGCTGACCGAGCTGGGTATTCAGACCTCGGCAGACACCAAGTCCCATTTCCTGGAAAGCATCCGTGCGGTTCGCGCGGTGAAGCTGTTCGGCCGCGAGGAGTCGCGACATGCCGCCTGGCAGAACCTGTTCGCAGACCAGCTCAACGCCGGAATCCGGCTTACGCGCTTCGGCGCCTGGGCGGGCGCGGGCCATGGCATGCTGGGTGCGCTCGAGACCCTGTTGGTGCTCTACCTCGGGGCGCGCGCGGTCATCGATGGCAGCATGACGCTGGGGATGCTGTTCGCCTTCCAGGCTTACCGCGCCTCGTTCTCCACGGCTGCCGGCGGGTTGCTCGGCGTTTACTTCGAATGGCGGCTTGCCGGGCTGCATCTGGAGCGGCTGGCCGACATCGTGCAGACCGCCCAGGAACCCTCGCTGGCCCGCAGTGGCGCGTCCCGCGCACCGCTCACGGGCAGAGTGCAGCTGCGCGGACTGCGCTTTCGCTACGGCGACAACGAGCCGTGGATCATCGACGGCTTGTCACTCGATGTGCGGCCCGGAGAACGCGTGGCGATCGTCGGGCCGTCCGGGGCGGGCAAGTCGACGCTGATCAAGCTGCTCACCGGCCTGCACGAACCTGCGGAGGGCACGATCCTGTACGATGGCCGGGCGCTGTCCTTCTGGGGGCTGCGCGCCGTACGTGCCCGCCTAGGTGTGGTGATGCAGGATGATCGCCTGCTGTCCGGCTCGCTGGCGGACAACATCGCCTTCTTCGATCCCGATGCGGACATGCACCGGGTCGAGACCTGTGCCCGCGCAGCCCATATTCATGACGAGATCCTCGCCATGCCCATGGGCTATCGCACGCTGGTCGGCGATATGGGCTCTACGCTCTCGGCCGGTCAGCTGCAGCGTGTGCTGCTGGCCCGTGCGCTCTACAGTGAGCCGGCACTGCTGCTGCTCGACGAAGGCACAGCCAACCTGGATCTCGACAACGAGCGGCGCATCGTCACCGCGCTTGCGGCCCTGCCCATCACGCAGATCATCATCGCGCACCGTCCGCAGGCGATTGCGGCGGCCACCCGGGTGGTAACGCTGGTGAACGGGGGGCTGCACGAAAGTGCGCTGCCCTCGACTCACTTGAGCGCCTTCAACAGGTGATCGGCTGTTCAAGCTCGCAGAGACACCCGAACGGCAGTTTCACAGTTCGCCATTACTCTCAGATAAGGCGTTCGATTGCTCCTTCAAACTCTCGAGCCGGGGTGTGCCCAGCACCGTCGCCGGGAGTTCCAGCACGGTGGCCCATGCCAGACCCAGGGCGAACCCCAGCACGATACCCGACGGCGCGGCCCAGCCGGCCACCAGCGTCCCGAGCGCGACGGTGCAGATGAGAAAAAACCCGAAGCCCGCGAAGCTGACGGAAGGCCCCCATCCCCACTTCCGGGCCACGCCTGCGCTCAAGTGCACCACGATGGTGGCGGCCACCGCCATCGATACCGAGGGGAATTCGGCACGGGGTACCACGCCTTCGAGGACGTACATGTCCAGCAGGTAGGCGCCCCCACCTGCGCCGATGAGCCCCGCCAGAAGCCGGATCACGGAGCGCAGTTCTATCCACGCCGCAGCGGCGGCTACGGGGAGGGTGAGCAGCAGCACGCCCGGCCACCGCAGATACTGAAGCGTGGCTCGCGAGAAGCTCACAGCCTCATCCGTGCGGTTGGCCACCATCCATTCCAGGACGGGGAAGTCCAGCAGCGCCAGGCCCCAGACCGCCCGGGTCTGAGCCAGCACCAGACCCACTCCGGCTACCGCTCCAGTGAGCGCCAGGAAGGCGACGGTCAGGCTGAGCCCCTGGGCGAGTCCGGGGTGCAGGCGCCGGCCGAGCCAGGCGAAACCGGGGACCATCGCCCGGGCCATTTCCCGGGTCCCGGTGACGGTAAGAAACAGGCGGACCGCCGCCTGGACCCTGCGGCGATTGCGGGCGATCCGGGTGGTGACCCAGCGGATCACCAACCCGGCGACGAAAAGGGTGAGCACAAAAATGGCCGCGGTGCCGGCCATCTCCTCGAGCCGGTTCCAGGACGCTCCCAGGAAGAACCCCACTGCACACCAGGCGGAAGCCCAGACCACGGTGGTCGGGATGTCGAAGGCGAGAAAGCGCCGATACGAAAGATCCGAGGCGCCCGCCAGGAATGGCACGACGATCCGGGTGGGGGTGGTCAGCCGGCCCAGCACGATCGCCCACGCGCCGCGCTCCCGCATGAAGGCCTGCGCGCTGGCGATCGGTCCCCCCAGAAAGCGCTGCAGATGCCGCGATTCCAGAATTCCCGCGCCCCAGCGTCGCCCCAGCCAGTAGCCCGTGGAGTTTCCCGCAAGCGTCCCTGCCACTGCGACGGCCACCAGCCATACCAGCGATATCTGCCCCATCGAGGCCAGGATGCCGCCCGTGGCCACGGCGATTTCCCCCGGGGTCACGAAGCCCAGAAAGAACGCGGCCTCCGCCCAGCAGAGCACCCCGATGAGGAGGTACACGGTGGCCGGCGGCAGCCCGGCGAGGGCATCGATGAACCGCTCGACGAGTTCTCCCATACAAGGCTCGGGTAGGTGGGGGGCGTGCAGAGTACCCGGGATTGGAAGGGGCTGCCAGCCGGCGTGGAGGGTCCCCAATTCATGGGATGGTCGGCTACGCGGCGTGCCGCGTACCTTGACACCCAGATTCACGCCTCGGAGAGAGCGATGCAGACCACGATGGGAATAAAGATGACGGCCGCCGGGCTCGCCCTGCTCGCAATGAGTTGCGCGTCTGTCGCCACAGCGCAGCAGCAATGCACTGTGCGCTACGGCTGGAACACCAGCAGTGGTAATGAGGATACAACCATCGATTTTGCGCTCGGGGCCACACAAAGCATCAACCGGTCGGACATGCGCTACGTGCGTAACAACGGCAACTGGCCGGTCGAGGTGGCGATGACCGGCGTGCTGGTGTCGCCGTTCACGCTGCAGCCCGGTGATCGCAATCCCGCCCAGGGCCCCTATCAGACGCTGCCAATGAGTTCGCCACCCGCGCTTGCAACCCTGCGCTGCGTCACCCCGACCTTCAACACGGCAAGCCAGTTGATCGACGCCTTCCAGGCCGCCGGCCAGTCAGTCGATGCGATCGCCACTGGCCTCAAGGACCTGATGGGCCTGGGTGGCGCGCAGGTGTTCAATGCGCTGCGCAGCGCCAACATCGGCGTCAACCAGGCCACCTCCGCGGTGCGGCAGGCGTTCAACGCCGGCGGTCAGCAGATGGCCGCTTGGCTGATCGACAGCGGGGTGCCAATCGGTGAGATCGGCCAGGCACTGCGCAGTGCATACAATGCCTCGGCACAGCAGATCGCGCAGTGGCTCAATGCGGCCGGGCAGAGTCGCGCGGACATAGCGCGTGCCCTGACCAGCGTGTCGCAGCTCACCCCGCAACAGGTCATCGGCGCACTGCGAAACGTGACCAGTGCGACGGCCGAACAGGCCGTGGCGGTGCTCAAGCAGATCGATAGAATCATGACCTCGCAGTTCTGCAGCCCGAGCGACTGCCAACAGCCCGCGCAGTGGCTGCAGGCCGGCGGTTACAACGCCGAACAGGCGCTGGGCGCCCTGCGGGTGCACTTCAATGTGACCCGCGAGCGGGCCGAGCAGCTTGCCCAAAGCGTTTTCGGACTGGTTGGCGAGGCGATTCAACAGGTGCTGGAGCTGGCCGGCTACCTCAACCAGCCGCAACATCTGGAACACATGATTGCCGCAAACGAAGCGCTTGGGGCCCGAGCGCAATCAAGCGTTGCGAAGGTGCAGGCCAGCACCATCGACATCTCGTACATCATTCACGGTGACTATCGGCAGTGCGGCGTCCACCCGTCCGCCTATCAAGGCGACCGGCTTTTCGCCGGCTCCAACCCCGTTCGACTGCAGAACAGCGGGCAGGCGTTTGCCTTGACCGTTTCGGGCAGCGCCGGACTGATTGCTCCCGGGGTCAGCCTCCAGGGACTTCCTCCGGGCACGCAGGTCACGGTGACCAGCCAGGTCCCCTGCTTGCAGGCGGATTCCCACCTGGTCCTGCAGGTCACGATACCGACCAGAGTGGCCAGCAACAGTACTGGCACGGGACGCGTCGAAGTGGGCGGGCAGGTCGGCGCAACCTTCCCGTGGGTGATCGCGCCGATCGCAAGCCTCGGTCCGGCGCAGGGTGCGGTGGCGGCCAGCGGCCCGTCACGTGCAGTCACAGCGCCCGCCGTCACTCTGCAGCGCGGCCAGCCGGTTTCGCCCTTCAATGGCTCCCAGTGTGTCGGCACCGGTGGGCTGCAGCCGCAGGTCACCCTTGACTGGCGCGCGGACCCGGCGGCACAGCAGCTTCCTGACGGCAGCCATGAGGTTCGCTACGAAGTCCAGATGCGCAATGCCGGCATGGGCGGGTTCTGCCCGGACAACAACCCGCAGTCCCTTGCCGACCCGGCGACGTGCAGTTACTCACTGCAGAACTCCCTGTCAGAGACGTTCATCGCTGCATTCGAGGCATCCATGGAATGGCGGGTGCGACCCGTGTTGCGCGCGGCATCCTCGCCGTGGCCGGGGTATCGGTCGGTGCAGGAAGGACCATGGTCGGGTTGGCAGGCATTTACCGTGATTCCCAACGCGACCCAGCCTCCGCTGCAGAGCGCACCGAGCGACGGGTTCCAGGTGAACTTCATGCGCGGCACCGCCGCCCAGACGGTGCGTGTCGAGTGGGATGACGTGGCTTGCGAAGGCGCAAGTTATCAGGTGGAAGTCGGGCGGCGACAGAACTCGAACGAGGCGCCCACCCAGTCCCAGACCTTCCGCAGCGTCCGCAACCGCTTCGTCGACGTTCGGATTGAACCGGGCTACGAATACCTATGGCGCGTCAGCAGGACCGGCAGCAATGCCTGGTCTGTGTACCGGCGGATCATCGCCAACTAACAGTCGAGGGGGAGGGCTACAAGGGACGAGTTGCGCGTGAATTAATCAATGTGGTCATATCCGGAGATGAGCAGCCCTGCCGCGCTCAGCGCGGACCTATCAGCGGCTGGAGTCTTGACCCCGGAGTCATTATGAATCCACGTGCCCTGCGTCAACCTGCCATCGGGCTTGCGGCCCTGATGTTCCTGCTCGCCGGCTGTGCGCCGGGCGAGTCGCCCGCGCCTGGCGCTGATCAGGCGGCCGGCGCGACGATGGTTTCGGCGAACGTTGCCGCGGACCTGCCGGTCGCCACGGTGCGTAACGTACCCGAGACCTTTTTCGGCACCGCGGTCGATGATCCGTACCGCTGGCTGGAAGATACCGCCGCGCCCGAGGCGTCAGCGTGGATGCGCGCGCACAGCGATCATGCCCATGCGGTGCTTGGGGCGATCGAGGGTCGGGACGCCATCCGCGCGCGCCTGGAGGAACTCGAAGCGGCGGTGTCGGCCCGCGTCGGCAATGTCGTGCGCCGCCCGGGAGATCTGTACTTCTACCAGCGTCGTGGCGCGGGCGAGGAGCAGTTCAAGCTCTACGTCCAGAAAGGTCTGGCCGGCGTCCCGCGGCTGCTGTTCGACCCCGAACCGCTGGCCGAAGCCGCAGGCGTGCCGCATGCGATCAATTACTTTTCGGTGTCGCCTGACGGATCGCTGGTGGCGCTGGGCGTCTCTGCGGCGGGCTCCGAGGAAGCCGCGATGCGTATCCTCGATACCGCCACTGGCGAACAACTCGGCCCCGAGATCGATCGTGCGTTGTTCGGCGCGATCAGCTGGTCACCGGACGGCGAGGAGATCTTCTTTCATCGCGTCCAGGCGCTGGGGCCCGACCAGCCGGCCACCGACAAGTACCGCAGCAGCGAGGCAGTGGTGATGCGTCCCGGTGACGACGAGGACGCGATCCGCACGCTGATTCGCGCCGGCCGTGATCTGGATATCCCGGACACCGAATTCGCCTATCTGAGCATCGAGCCCGACGGACTGGCGGTACTCGTCGTCATTGATGGTGTGTCGCCTGACTTCGCCGCGTGGTACACCACCGTGGAGGCACTGCGCACGCAGCAGGCCGGCTGGCAGCCGCTGGTCAGTCGCGAAGACCAGGTCGTCGATCTGGCCGTGCGTGACGGGCGTGTGTTTGTTCGCAGTTTCCGTGATGCGCCGCGTTTCCGCCTGCTTTCAGCACCGCTGGAGAATTTCAGTCTGGCGAACGCCGAAGCGCTGGTCCCCGAATCAGACCGGGTGCTCACCGGCATGGCGCTTACCGCCGATGCGCTGTATTTCTCGCAGCGTGACGGCAACGTCGAGCGGCTCTTTCGCATGCCGCCTGATGGCGGCGATATCACGGAAGTAGAGCTGCCGGTGCTCGGGGCGTTTTCGCTGAGTGCCGAGGCCGAGTTGCCCGGTGTGCTGGTGTCGCTGCAGAGCTGGACCCGTGCACGCCAGATCTATGCGGTGTCGCCGGAGGGTGAGGTCGTCAACACGGCACTTCAGCCCACCGGGCCGTTCGATGCCCCCGAGGATCTGGTCGCCACCGAGGTCATGGTGCCCAGCCACGATGGCGTGGAGGTGCCGATGTCGATCCTGCATCGACGCGATGTCGAACTCGACGGCAGTCATCCCACCCTGCTTTATGGCTATGCAAGTTATGGCTTCACCGAAGAGCCGTCGTTCAGCCTCAATACCTTGGCCTGGCTGGAAGCCGGTGGCGTGTTTGCCGTTGCCAACCCGCGCGGCAGCGGCGTATTCGGCCGCGACTGGCACGAGGCTGGCAAGCAGGCAACCAAGTCCAACAGCTGGAAGGATCTCAACGCTGCCGCCGAGTATCTGATCGAGGAGGGCTGGACGACGCCGGCGCGCCTGGCCGCGTGGGGCGGCAGTGCCGGTGGACTGCTGGTGGGTCGTGCGCTGACCGAGCGCCCGGAACTCTACGCGGCGGTGGTGCCCATGGTCGGCGCGCTGGACATGGTGCGCATGGAGACCACGCCCAATGGTGTGCCCAACATTCCGGAGTTCGGCACCCGCGCCAACGAGGCGGGATTTCGGGCGCTGCTGGAGATGAGCACTTATCATCAGGTGCGTGACGGTGTGGCCTATCCCGCAGTGCTGTTGACCCATGGGGTCAATGATCCGCGCGTCGAGGTCTGGCACACGACGAAGACCGCGGCGCGACTGCTGGCGGCGACGGCCTCGGAGCGACCGGTGCTGATGCGCCTTGACTATGCCTCAGGTCACGGCATCGGCAACACGCGCACCCAGGTGCTGGACGAGCGCGCCGACGTCTACGCTTTTCTGTTCTGGCAGATGGGTGTGCCTGGCTGGTCGCCGCAGCTCTGAAGGTGAAGCGCGTTGCTGGCATCCTCGGGTGGCTGCTTGCGGCCGCCTACCTCGCGCATTCCTGGGTAACCATCGTCAAGGCCCGCACGGACCGGGCACTTCCGTTGCGCGATGAACTGCGCGGCTGGCATTTCCTTATCGGGGCCTTGCTGTTCGCATTGGCGGTCTGGCGCCTGTGGGTCTGGTGGCGCCACGAGCGTTCCCAACGCCCCGACCAGGGCATGCCGCCGGGCCTGTGGTACTGGGGAAGGACCGTTACGGTGTTCACGTGGGCGATCCTGGCGGTGTCGCCGCTGCTTGGGCTGGGTTGGGGCTGGGCGGAAGGCATGCGTCTGCATCTTGGCCCGATTCCGCTCCCGCCACTGATCGGAGAGAGTCGCGCGGTGTGGCAGTTCTCCGGCTATTTTCACTCCAGCACCGGATTCATGATCACGCTGCTTTCGCTGGGCATGCTCGTGGCTGCAGGCTGGGGCAAGCTGGCTCACGGACGCGGCCTGTTCGCGCTGTTGCCGCCCGGCCACGCGGCCTTCGTGCTCATTGCCGTGGGCTCGACGGTCTATGCGCTGGCAACCTTCGGCGGACCTGAACCCGGCGTGCCGGCGTTGGGCATTTTCACCGCTGTGCTGGCGGCGGTGTGGCTGCTCGGCACTTCGATGCGGCGCGGTCGCCACGCCGCCG
>JBGTIC010000294.1:0-4611 GCA_041745895.1 Gammaproteobacteria bacterium | reverse complement strand
CGATGCGCTCCCCGACTATCACCGCGATGTCCGCTTTCACAACACCGGCGCGTGGGAGGGTCATGACTTCATGGGTTTCGTGCATGGCGAACTCGTGCATCGCCGGCAGGTGGCCCGCAATTTCGGCGGCGACATCTATGCGTCGCGCATGCAGGTACTCGATGAACTGCCGCGTGCGACCTACGCGCGCATCCTCGAGCTGGGCACCAGCTCCGGCAACTTCACTGTGGCGTTGACACGCCGCTACCCCGAAGCCGACATAACCGGCGTAGATCTCAGCCAAAGGATGCTCGAGCAGGCGCAGCGCGTGGGCAATGCGATGGGGGCTCGCTGGCGGCTTTACCAGCGTCCGGCGGAGGCGACGCAGCTGCCAACGGCACACTTCGATCTGGTCAGCGCGTACGCCCTGGGTCATGAAGTGCCAGCAGTTACGATGCGCGAGATACTCAACGAAGCCTTTAGAGTGCTCGCGCCGAGAGGCGATCTGCTGCTGGCTGACGTCGTGCCGTTCGCCGCTCAGGACAAGTTGCAACAATGGTGGGCTTACCATGATGCACTGCGCGGCGGCGAACCCTACTGGCGTGATTTCTGCAGCCTCGACATGGCGGCTCTGGCCACAGAAATCGGCTTCTGCAACGCCCGCTACTTCGGTCGTGGCGCGCGCAAGTTCCCCTATCTGCTGCTGGCACACAAACCCGGTCCGGAGGACGAGGCATGAGCGTCAGCGGGCACAGTGACATGCGCACGGCGTTGCCTGGCAATGCCGCCACCGCGCAGTATCGAGCGGTGTTGACGCTGGCGCGCGAGTTGTGGATCGTGCGCGACCGCCAGCGCGTCCTGGAAGCGCTGCTGCAGTCGCGAGGCATTACGCACCCTGGGGAAATCGATGACTGGGAACTGCCGGCCACGCTCCAGGCGGAGCTCGACGCCCAATGCCGGGCGTTCGTCGCTGCGATCATGGCGGATATCGGCCTGCAGCCGCCGGCGGAGCTTGGGACTGATGTGGCAGAGGTCTGATTTCGGCAGAAGCGCGGCGGCGGCGCTGCTTGTGGCACTTGCTGCAAACCCTGTCGTCGCCCAGACAGCTGATGACGACCGAGCCGCGGCAACAAGGTCGATATCGGCATCCTGCCAACGCTTCGCGGCTGTGAAAGAAGGCGCGGTTACGAACGACGACGCCACCGCGCTGCTCGCAGCACTGCTGCAGAATCCCGACGCCCCGACTCTCATCACCGGTGTGGCGAAAGTGGCTGCAGAACGCGACCTGCCCGGCTACTGCCGGGTTCAGGGCACCATTGAACCCCAGATCCGGTTCGAACTGCGGCTGCCTCTGGAGGGCTGGAACGGCAAGCTGCTGATGCAGGGCTGCGGCGGGATGTGCGGGCTGATCAACATGGCGGCCACCGAGGATTCGCTGATACGCGGCTACGCCGTCGTGAACACCGACATGGGCCACGAGGGCACACCCGACAATGCGCTGTGGGCGCTGAATAACCGCTCCGCCGAGCTGGATTTCGCCTATCGTTCGACCTGGGCCACCGCCCGGCTGGCGCAACGGCTGGTGCGGATATTTTACCGCGTGGCGCCGGCACGCAGCTATTTCAACGGCTGCTCGACCGGCGGACGGCAGGGCATGCTGGCCGCGCAACGCTTTCCGGAGCTCTTCGACGGCATCATCGCCGGGGCCCCGGTGCTCAACCAGACCGGAAACGCCATGCTGCATCTTGCGTGGCTGGCGCGCGCCAATGTCGGCGACCATGGGCGCCAGATCCTCAGCCGCGCCACAATCGCGCGGGTGCATGCGCACGTCATGGCCGCCTGCGATCTGGACGATGGTGTGGCAGACGGCATGCTCGCCGATCCGCAAGCCTGCGCATGGCGCCCCGAGCAGATGGCCTGCCGCGATGGCGTCGCCGCCGACGACTGCCTGACGCCCGAGGAGATCGCCACGCTGCACAAGTTCTACGCCGGCGCCGCGAATGCCAGCGGCAACTTGCGCTGGGCCAGTGGCGGGGGCGTCGCAGCTGGTTCCGAGCCGGGCTGGTCGCCGGTGTTTGTTGGTGAAGGCGACGTGCCCGGCCTGCTCTACAGCACCTCGGGGATGCTCGATCAGATCCTGCAGGCGAAGCTGTTCTATATCGATCCTGGTCTCGAGTCCGGTCTGACGATCCGCGACTTCGATTTTGACGATGACGTCGAACGCCTGGCGTTGACGGAATTTTTCTACAACGCGCAGAACCCCGACCTTCGCCGCTTCCAGGCGCGCGGTGGCAAACTGATCCTGTGGCACGGGTGGAACGACATCGAAGTGCCGCCCGGGTTTTCCACCGACTACTACGAACTTGCCATGCGCACGATGGGCGGCGCGCACGCGACCGGCGAGTTTTTCCGCCTGTTCATGCTGCCGGGGGTGGAGCATTGCCGTCGTGGCAGCGGCGCGGATGCGATCGATTTCCTGACCGCCCTGGAGCAGTGGGTGGAAGAGGACATCGCGCCGGACGCCGTGATGGCGCACAAGCTGGTGACCGAGCAGTCCTACCTGGGGCTGCCACGACCGCGCTTTCCATTGGCCGACAGCGACTGGCATTGGCGCAGGCCTGTTTTCGCCTATCCCGAGGTCGCGGTATTCAGCGGCGAGGGCGACTGGAAGGATCCCGCGAAGTGGCGGCCGCGGACACAGGCGGTAGTCCAAAGCGACGCGAAGCGGGCCGACGCGAAGCCGATGTATCGCCCCGATGTCCGCTCACGCTATTCCGATGCGGATGACGCGCTGTATCGCCAACGGCTGGACTGGCGCGCCCGCGAGTTGCGTGACTTCGACAGCTACGACACCACCGAGCCGGTGACCGGGGCAACGACTTGGCAGGCCTTGCCGACAGCCAGCGCCGGGCAGCACACACTCGCTGCCGACGCGCTGGCGGCGGCTCGCGCCTACGCCGAAGCGCAGTCCAGTTCGAGTCTTCTGGTATGGCGACGAGGGCAAGTAGAGCTCAAGGCCTATTTCGAGGACCGCGCGGAGACCGACACCGTGCTGGCCCGCTCGCTCGCCAAACCCCTTGCGGCGGTGGCCGTGGGACGGGCCATCGCCCTGGGTCATATCCGCTCGCTGGACCAGCCGGCGGCGGATTTCTTCCCTGCCTGGCGTGACGATGCGCTGCGCAGCCGTGTGCGCATCCGCCACCTGCTCGACATGACCAGCGGCTTTCCGCCGCAAGGATTCAGCGTTGACGCGGAAGACCTGCTCAATCTTGCGTTCCTGCACCCGCGGCATGACGAGATCATCGAACGCGACATGCCGGTGGTGCGTGAGCCCGGGACCCACTTCGCCTACAACAACGCGCAGTTCGAACTCATCGCGTTGCTGATTGCCCGCGCTACCGGTCAGCCCTACCACGTGTTTCTCGGCCGCGAGCTGTTCGCCCGCATCGGTGCCGCGGGCGGGGAGATCTGGGTCAACCGGCCGGGCGGCACGGCGCATGCCGGCTGCTGCCTGATGGTGCCGCCCGAGAGCTGGCTGCGAATCGGCGTCCTGCTGGTGCAGGATGGCGTCTGGGAGGGGCAGCAGTTGTTGCCCCAGGGATACGCAGGTCAGATGGCCACCGGTACGCGGGCCAATCCCTATTACGGATTGGGGGTGTATGTGGCCGGCGAGTACGTGCAGCGCCGCGGCTGGGCCGGGCCGGAGCGCACCCCGGTTGCGATGCAGGTATTGCATTCCGAACCGTACCTGGCGGGTGATCTGTATCTGTTCGACGGCAATGGCCACCAGGTCCTCTACGTGATCCCCTCGGAGCAGCTGGTCATCCTGCGCACAGGCGGCGCGCCGCAGTCCGGTCGCGAATGGGACAACGCCGTGTTGCCCAACACGCTGCTGCGTGGCATCCGTCATGCGCAAGGCACCAGCACTGTGCAGCCGCGACAGGGCGCCGCGACGGCCGACCCGCGGTAGAGGCTCAGGCGCAGCTCAGCGCATCCGCGCCGTCTCTGCGTGTGCCCAATCGGCATGAACGGGCGGGCGCAGCGTATGCCACCGGGTCGCCTGTTCGAACGCGCCGGCGATCGCCAGACAACTGCGCTCGCGCTCGGGATGAACCAGCACCTGCAGGCCGATGGGCAGGCCATCGCCATCCAGGCCCGCTGGCACACTCACGGCCGGCAGATCGAGGTAGGTGGCTGCGCGCGTGAACGTGCTCAGTATCATGCTGGTCTCGTCGATCTCCTCGCACGCGCGTGCCGTGATCGGCGTGCTCGGCAGAAGCAGCGCATCCCAGTCGGCCAGCCACGCGTGTTGGCGACGCTGGTCGATGCCGCGCTGTGTCAGCGCCGCCGCATAATCCGCAGCACTGATGCGGCGACCGGCCTGCAGACGCCCGACCACTGCCGGATCCATTCGTGCCGGAGGTGAACATGCGTACCGGCCGTGCAGACGCCAGGCCTCATGACCGAGGATGGCGCTGGAGCGCGCCAGGATCTCCTCGGGCGCCCACGGCAGTTCCACCTCGATGACATCGGCGCCGAGCGTCCGGAACACCGCTGCTGCATCGGCCATCGCAGCGCGTACCGCCTCACTGCAGGCAAACCGCGCAGGCAGACGCGCCGCGGCCAGCCGCC
>JBGTIC010000293.1:0-1654 GCA_041745895.1 Gammaproteobacteria bacterium | reverse complement strand
GCGCCAGCGCGCTGACCAGCAGCGCGAGGCGACGCGGCGTGGCAAATGCGCGCACCGCTCCATGCACAAGGCCAGCTGCGTCCAGACCGGCGGTGAAATGATCGGCCAGCGCCCTGGACAGTGTGAGCAATGCTTTGGGCGGCAACTCCTCGGTGCCGATCTCGAGCAGGAAGTCCTCAGCCATGCGAGCGCTCCAGCATCGGAAATCCCAGGGCCTCGCGGCTGGCGTAGTAGGCTTGTGCAACAGCGCGGGCCATCGTTCGCACGCGCAGGATATAGCCCTGGCGCTCGGTCACCGAGATCGCCTGGCGGGCGTCGAGCAGGTTGAAGTGGTGGGAGGCCTTGAGCATCTGCTCGTAGGCGGGCAGCGACAGGCCCTGCTCGATCAGAGCGCGGCAGGCGGTTTCGTTGTCGTCAAAGCGCGCGAACAGCCCGGCAGTGTCCGCGTGTTCGAAGTTGTAGCGGGACTGCTCGACTTCGTTCTGGTGATACACGTCGCCATAGGTGACTGGCCCCGAAGGCCCCTCGGCCCACAACAGATCATAGACACTCTCCACGCCCTGCAGATACATGGCAATGCGTTCCAGGCCGTAGGTGATCTCACCGGTCACGGGGCGACAGTCAAGGCCACCGACCTGCTGGAAATACGTGAACTGGGTGACTTCCATGCCGTTGAGCCAGATCTCCCAGCCCAGGCCCCAGGCGCCCAGCGTCGGTGACTCCCAATTGTCTTCGACCAGCCGCACATCATGCACGCGCGCATCTACACCCAGTGCTTTGAGCGAGCCGAGATAACGCTCGATGATGTCGTCGGGAGACGGCTTACGCACAACCTGGAACTGGTAGTAGTGCTGCAGGCGGAACGGGTTGTCGCCGTAACGCCCGTCAGTGGGCCGACGACTCGGCTGCACATAAGCCGCGCGCCACGGTTCGGGCCCCAGGCTGCGCAGAAATGTCGCCGGATGGAAGGTCCCGGCGCCCATCTCCATGTCGTAAGGCTGGAGCACGACACAACCCTGCGCGGCCCAGTATTGCTGCAGCGCAAAAATCAGCTCCTGGAAGCTCCGGGGCGCGCCCTTCATGCCCGGCTGGCTCATGCACGATCTCCCGCCTCGCCAGGGCCGTCGCTGCGTCGGTCTGGTGGGGCTACGCGAAAAAGGGTGCGCCGATACGCCTGTGCGGTCACTGACGCGGGGGGAAGTATACCCACCTCGCTGCACCACGCCCATTTCCGCAGCGGACCGAATTCATGCACCAAAAAGGCGCACCAGCGACGTCCGTTTGCACTACCATAGGGCGCGCTGAGCCGGATTGGTGCACTCCGAACTGCGAGAAACGTTGGCAATCCGCCGAAAATAACCCTTGGCATGATCCATGCACTATCTTCGTGCCCGAGGTGTCCGGTCGCCGCCGACCGGGCCGCTGCATTGTTCTATCTATAACACTGGAGGAATTCGCAATGAGTCCCGCTGACGTACTCAGCCTGATCAAGGAAAAGGAGGTCAAGTTCGTCGACCTCAGGTTTACGGACACCAAGGGCAAGGAGCAGCACGTCACAGTGCCCCACCACAAGGTCGACGACGAACTCTTCGAGGACGGCAAGATGTTCGATGGCTCCTCGATCGCCGGCTGGAAGGCGATTAACGAATCCGAC
>JBGTIC010000292.1:0-2287 GCA_041745895.1 Gammaproteobacteria bacterium | reverse complement strand
GCCTCAATGCAGGCTTCATGCAGCGCATGCGCAGCGGGCGACCTCGCGTCACTGTCAAGCTGGCCGCAAGCCTGGATGGCCGCACGGCGATGGCCGACGGCGAGAGTCAGTGGATCACGGGCACGCCTGCGCGCGAAGACGTGCAGTGGCTGCGTGCCTGCAGTGATGCCATCCTTACGGGCAGCGGCACGCTGCTGGCCGATGACCCGCGCCTGGATGTGCGTCGCGATGATCTTGTTGCCGACTGTGTGCAGCCTTGGCGTGCCGTGGCCGACAGCAGGCTGGTCACGCAGCCTTGCGCACGAATTCTTGGCGAGGATGATCGCGCAGTGATCTTCACGACGCAGCGCTCCGATACCCCGCTTGCGCAGATCCTGGCCAAGCGCGGCGTTCGCGTGGAATGCGTGGGTGCCGATGCCCACGGGCATTGTGATCTGTCGGCGCTGCTTCGGCGCCTGGGGGAACTGGGTGCCAATGACGTCCTCGTGGAGTCGGGTCCGCGCCTGGTGGGGGCGCTGGCGCAGGCCGGCCTGGTGGATATCTGGGTGATCTACCTGGCCCCCAGGCTGCTTGGGGATCTGGCGCGCGGTATGCTGGCCCTGCCGGGGCTTGTTCGACTGGCGGATGCACCACGCCTTCGGTGGCATGATTGCCGCCGGGTCGGCGAGGATCTGCGCCTGACACTGACGTCGGACTGACGCCGCAGCCAGGCACGCGAGGGACTATAGCTGCATGTTCACTGGCATCATCGAGCGGGTCGGCAGCCTGCACTCAGCGACTGCGCGCGGCGGAGATCTGCGCCTGGCGTTCGCCTGTCCGGGACTGGACCTTGCGCGCGCGCGCGTTGGTGACAGCATTGCCGTCAACGGTGCATGCCTGACCGCGGTAGAGTTGCTTGCCGACGGGTTTGCCGCCGATGTGTCTCGCGAGACACTCGCCATGACCACGCTGTCCGGCCTGGTCGCAGGCAGTCGCGTCAATCTGGAGACTGCGCTGAAGGCCGGAGATCCATTGGGCGGGCATCTGGTCAGTGGCCACGTCGATGGCATTGCCGAAGTGGTCTCGGTGACCCGTGACGCGCGTTCGTGGCGCGTGGTTTTCGCGGTACCTGCACAACTCGCCCGCTACATCGCACGCAAGGGTTCGATCTGCATCGACGGGGTCAGCCTGACGGTCAATGAGGTCGATGGCTCGCGCTTTGGCGTCAACATCGTGCCGCACACCTGGCAGGCAACCATCATCGCGGACTATCGTGCCGGCACACGCGTCAACCTCGAGGTGGATCAGCTGGCGCGCTATCTCGAACGACTGCTTGAGGCTGCAGGACCAGGCGGCAGCCCCCTGAACGAAGAACGGCTACGGAGGTTGGGCTATGGCCACGCAAGTGACTGACATCGGCGCGGACGCCTCGCGCGGGCTTGACAGTATCGAGGACATCATCGCGGATCTCGCCGCCGGGCGCATGGTCATCATGATGGACGACGAGGATCGCGAGAACGAGGGTGATCTCGTCATGGCCGCAGCCCATGTGCAAGCCGAGGACGTCAACTTCATGGCCCGCTACGGCCGGGGATTGATCTGCCTGACGCTCACACGCGAGCGTTGCCAGCAGCTGCGCCTGCCGCTGATGGTGCGCGATACCGATTACCATCAGACGACCAATTTCACGGTGTCCATCGAGGCGGCCGAGGGCATTACCACCGGCATCTCGGCGCACGATCGAGCGTGCACGGTGCAGGCTGCCGTGGCGACCGAGGCCCGACCCGAGGATCTGCGGCAGCCCGGGCATGTATTTCCGCTGATGGCTCAGCCGGGCGGCGTTCTGACTCGCGCCGGGCACACTGAAGCCGGATGTGATCTGGCGCGCCTGGCCGGTCTGTCACCAGCGGCGGTGATCGTGGAGATCCTCAACGACGATGGCACGATGGCACGCCGGCCGCAGCTCGAGGTGTTCGCGCGCCGGCACGGCCTGCGCATCGGCACCATTGCCGACCTGATTCGTTACCGCCTCGAAAAGGAGGAATCCGTCGAGCGTATCAGCGAGCAGGTCGTCGACACGGAATTCGGCAGTTTCCGCATGTACTGCTTCGAGGACCACGTCAACCGCAACGTGCACATTGCCCTGACGCGTGGGCAGTTCACGCCCGATGAAGCAGTGCTGGTGCGCGTGCATGTCACCGACACGCTCGGAGATATCATCGGCGTGCAGAGCCCGCGGCTGGGCTGGCCGTTACGCGATGCGATGCGCCGCATCGCCGCCGAGCCCGCCGGCGTGCTGGTGGTGTTG
>JBGTIC010000291.1:0-1745 GCA_041745895.1 Gammaproteobacteria bacterium | reverse complement strand
TCACCGCCGCAGGCCTGATCGTCGAGGTGCGCCGCCGCGGCGGGCGCCTCATCCTGACGCTCGATGACGGCAGCGCCCGGCTGGAGGCCTCGATGTTCGAGGACGCCGCGCGCGAGTATGGCCACCTGGTCGTGGTCGATGAGGTGGTCGTCGTTGAAGGCAGTCTGCGTTTCGATGAGTTCATCGATGGCTGGCGACTGGCGGCGAAGTCCCTGCGCTCGGCCGACGAATGCATTGAGGCACAGGCCCGGCGATTACTGATCCGATGGGACGAGCCGCAGCGGGGTCGTGAGTTCGTGCAGGCGCTCAAGGACACCCTGGCCCCGTATCGCGAAGGTCCCTGCGATGTGTGTGTGGATTACCAGGGGACTGCGGCCCGGGCGATGGTCTCACTGGGGGGGCAATGGCGTGTCCGCCCCAGTCGTGAACTGCGCGAGCGCCTCGGCCACCTGGTTGGCGAGGAGCGCGTGCGCCTGCTGTACCCCGGCCCGGTGGCAAGCGCATGAGTCCGGCGCGCACCTGTATCTGTCCTTGTCTTGCCTGCAACGGGGCGTTAGTGTGTGCGCCTGCAACATGGCATCGGGCCTGAACATGGACGTGAAGTTCCTTGAATTTGAAAAGCCTATCGCTGAACTGGAAGCGAAAATCGATGAGTTGCGTTTCGTCGGCGATGACTCCGAGGTCAATATTGGCGACGAGATCGGGCGTCTGCGCGCGAAAAGCGACCAGCTGACACGCAGCCTGTTCTCCAACCTGTCGGCCTGGCAGGTCACGCAGCTGGCCCGGCATCCGCAGCGACCTTACACACTCGACTACATTCACTATTGCTTTACTGACTATCAGGAACTCCACGGTGATCGCATGTACGCCGATGACCGCGCCCTTGTCACAGGTCTGGCGCGCATAGAGGGTCGTGCGGTGGTGGTTATCGGCCACCAGAAGGGACGCGACACCAAGGCGCGCATGCATCGCAACTACGGCATGCCCAAACCCGAGGGCTATCGCAAGGCGCTTCGCGTCATGAAGCTGGCGGAGCGCTTCGGCCTGCCTGTGATCACGCTGATCGACACGCCCGGCGCCTACCCGGGTGTCGGTGCGGAGGAGCGCGGCCAGAGCGAGGCGATCGCGCGCAACCTGCTGGAGATGTGCAAGCTGCGCGTGCCGATCATCAGCCTCGTGATCGGCGAGGGTGGCTCCGGCGGGGCCCTGGCCATCGGTATCGCCGATCACCTGATGATGCTGCAATATTCGATCTATTCGGTCATCTCTCCCGAGGGCTGTGCTTCGATTCTATGGAAGAGCGCCGAGAAGGCCGAGGTCGCAGCCGAGGCGATGGGCGTGACGGCCGAGCGGCTGAAGAAGCTCGAGCTGGTGGACGAGGTGATCGCCGAGCCGCTGGGGGGGGCACACCGTGATGCCGCCGGGTGTGCCGAGGCGGTGCGCAATGCGCTGCTCAAGGCGCTGGCGGATCTCGATGGCCTGGCGCCCGAAGCTCTGATCAGCCGTCGACGCGAGCGCCTCGCCAGCTACGGCGCCTTCCGCGGCTGATGCGCCGGGTGTCCGTGCCACGCGCGCGGCACAGATGAAACCTTTCAGCGCATCGGCGCTGTCCAGGCTGCTGGCAGAGACGCCGATGCCAGCGTCCTTGCTGGTCGCTTACAGCGGCGGGCTGGACTCCACGGTGCTGCTGCATGCCGCAGCCAGCCTGCGAGCGCAGCAGCCGGCGCTTCGCGTACGCGCGCTGC
>JBGTIC010000290.1:0-2597 GCA_041745895.1 Gammaproteobacteria bacterium | reverse complement strand
GCGACGGCGATGTCGGGCGGGCGTTGCTCTCGGGCCGCCAGGACGAGGCTCGGCGACGGCTCGCACGTTGGCTCGCGCTGTTCGGCGACCGCTACTATATCGAGCTGTGCCGCACCGGCCGGCCCGACGAGGAGGCGCATGTCGCCGAGGCTGTCGCCCTTGCAGCCTCGCAGGGGGTGGCCGTTGTTGCCACCAACGATGTTCGCTTCCTGCTGGCTGAAGACTTCGAGGCGCACGAGGCCCGTGTGTGCATCAACAGCGGACGTACGCTGGCCGACCCCGGACGACCGCGCGAGTACACAGCGCAGCAGTACCTGAAGTCCCCGGCGGAAATGACCGAGCTGTTTGCCGATCTGCCAGAGGCGCTGGCAAACTCGGTGGCCATTGCGCAGCGCTGCAATATGGCGCTCGAGCTGGGCAATACCGTGCTGCCGGAGTTTCCCATTCCTGATGGCATGACCATCGAGGGATTTCTCGCGGCCGAATCGCGGCGTGGTCTGGACGTACGCCTGGCCCGTCATGCGCCGGCTCAGACGCGCGAGACCTATGATGCGCGGCTTGAGCGCGAGCTCGGCGTGATCTGCGGGATGGGGTTTCCCGGGTACTTCCTGATCGTTGCCGACTTCATCCGCTGGGCCAAGGACAACGCTATTCCGGTGGGCCCGGGACGCGGTTCGGGTGCCGGCTCGCTGGTCGCCTGGTGCCTGGGGATCACCGATCTCGATCCCCTGGCTCATGATCTTTTGTTCGAGCGCTTCCTGAACCCCGAGCGTGTGTCGATGCCCGACTTCGATGTCGACTTCTGTATGGACGGGCGCGATCGGGTGATCGACTATGTTGCCGAACGCTACGGCCGCGACCGGGTCTCGCAGATCATCACCTATGGCACGATGGCTGCGCGTGCGGTGGTGCGCGATGTGGGACGGGTGCTGGGCATGCCGTATGGCTACGTCGATCGCATCGCCAAGCTGATTCCGTTCGAAATCGGCATGACGCTGGAAAAGGCACTCACCGATGCCGAACTCAAGCGCCAGTACGAAGCCGAAGAGGACATCCGCACGCTGATCGATCTTGCGCGCCGGCTTGAAGGGCTTGCCCGCAATGCGGGCCGTCATGCCGGAGGTGTGGTCATCGCACCGCAGCGGCTGACCGAATACACGCCGCTGTACTGCGAAGAAGGCTCGAACAGTCCAGTCACACAGTTCGACAAGGACGATGTCGAGGCGGTGGGACTGGTGAAGTTCGATTTCCTCGGATTGCGTACGCTGACGATCATCGACCGGGCTGTGGCCATCATCAACGCAGAGCGTGACGGTACGCCAGAGCCGCCCCTGTCGATTCACACGCTGCCGATGGATGACGCGGCAACTTTCCGCCTGCTCAAGGCCTGCCAGACCACGGCTGTGTTCCAGCTCGAGTCGCGCGGCATGAAGGACCTGATCAAACGCCTGCAGCCGGATCGCTTCGAGGACATCGTCGCGCTGGTCGCGCTGTTTCGCCCCGGTCCGCTGCAATCGGGCATGGTCGATGACTTCATCAACCGCAAGCATGGCCGCAATGCCGGCCCGATCGATTATCTGCACCCGAGACTAGAGTCGATCCTGACACCGACCTACGGCGTGATTCTCTACCAGGAACAGGTGATGCAGATCGCCCAGGAGCTTGCGGGCTACTCGCTCGGCGGCGCGGACCTGCTGCGCCGCGCGATGGGCAAGAAGAAGCCCGAGGAGATGGCCAAGCAGCGCAGCGTGTTCATGCAGGGCGCGCGTGAGCAGCAGGTCGACGAGCGTCAGGCCAGCTACATCTTTGACCTGATGGAGAAATTCGCAGGCTACGGTTTCAACAAGTCCCATTCGGCGGCCTATGCGCTTTTGTCGTATCAGACTGCCTGGCTGAAGGCTCATTACCCGGCCGCATTCATGGCGGCGGTGATGTCAGCCGATATGGACAACACCGACAAGCTCGTCGTGCTCAAGGATGACGTCGAGCGACTCGGCCTGACGCTGCTGCCGCCCGATGTGAACGCCTCGGTGTTCGAGTTCACCGTTGCCTCGACGGACTCGATTCGCTATGGGCTGGGGGCGATCAAGGGTCTGGGGCGCTCGGCGATCGAGGCGATCGTGGCAGAGCGTGAACAAGGTGGTGCGTATTCGGGTCTGCATGAGTTCTGCAGACGAGTGGACGTGCATCGCCTGAACCGCCGTGCGATGGAGGCACTGATCCGGGCCGGTGCCCTTGACGCGCTGGGCCCCAATCGTGCGAGCCTGATGGAGGCGCTGCCCAATGCCCTGCGTGCCGCGGAGCAGGACGAGCGCGCGCGTGCAGCGGGTCAGGATGACCTGTTCGCGGTCAGTTGTCCCGAGGCCAGTCCGACGCTGGATGAACCGCTGCCGGTGCTGCGTGAATGGAGCGAGCGCGATCGCCTGGCAGCGGAGAAAGAGTCGCTGGGCCTGTATCTCACCGGCCATCCGTTTCGACCCTATCGGGAACATTGTCAGCACTTCACGACCGCCGCGCTTGCAGATCTCGGCGGCCCGGCGCCGGCAAACGGGCAGCGCTTCCAGGCCCGACGCGATGTCACCGCCGCAGGCCTGATC